>NZ_AGAF01000217.1 GCF_000224515.1 Desulfosporosinus sp. OT
TTCCTTTCTTTATTGAATAGATAATTGCGTTTGTTAGATGTCCAAAGAATTTCTTAACATTTTTGCAAATCTATTACTATGGATTAACAAAGCACTTGATCAAGAGTATCAGATAGCCCCTATCTAGACATTTTTTTTACCACCAATATGGCTGTAAATTTCTTTGATTTCTGTCTTATTATGTATTTCTCTTTATTGTTTGCTTTTCCTGCTACGGAAATTAGCTCATCCTGTCGCATAAGAACAAATAAATGTTAAATGCATTATTTAAAGGGCCCAACATAAACAACCATATCCCTATGTAGCTAGCCAACAAAACGTCCCATCGCTGTCTGTATCAACGCATGTTTTAAAACCCTGTACTCTCTTTTATTCTACGCCATAACATATTGGATAAGTTTAAGATTCTTTTATGGATTTGATCAGTTTTTGGCGTGCGTATTGTCATATAAAGCAAGAAAGGTATTCTTTGGGCATCCCTTTATCTGGCTTGATGTTCCAATACCAAAGATCTCAATTGTTGCTACTTCCCATGCTTCTTCCGGTGACGAAAACTACCGTTCATATTTCACACTACTTGCTAAAATTTAATTCTCTTTTGCAATTAAGACCTTAACTCCTAACCGTTCGATTCTCTCAATTTCCTCATTTGGTGCTTCCCAATCAGTAATAAGAATATCCAAATCCTTTAAATCAATGGTTATTGAAAAGAATTCTGTTCCCACCTTGTCAAAGTTAGCAAGGCATACCGTTCGACGTGAAACTTCCGCTGCAGTTCTTTGAAAAATAGCTCCTTCGGTAGTTGAACTACTCAATCCATGTTTTGCAGAAATTCCTCCACCAGTTAAGAGAAAGCCGTATCTAATCGTAAGGTTCTCATGAATTCAGTAGCTAAAGGATCGACGATTCCTTCTTCACTTTTGACTTTTCCACATACTATATATGTTTTGATATTACTGTGATGTTGAAGTTTTCCAGCAATAATGAGTGAATTCGTTATTACAGTATAAATGCGATCATCCATTGGAAATCTTCTAACCTTGGATAAAGGAACTGCCACTCCGTGTGTTCTTTTCAAAAGCCTGTTCTCTTCCATTGATGTGAGGTCTCTGCGGATGGTATCAATGGAAACCTGAAATTCTTCGGCAAGTTCTTTTGCAAATACCCTTCCAAAAGACTTCAACTTTAAAAGGATTAGCTCTTGACGCTCTTCAGCAAACATACTTAACAACTCCTCTAGCTGAATATATCACGCAATATGCCATTTTCCACAGTTATTAATGCCGTTTATTCTATAATATGCAGTTTTGTCATATAAACTAATTACAAAGGCCCTCCAACGTAAAATCACGAGGGAGAGCCTTTGTGCAAGGTTTATGGGTTATGTTAAGTTCATTTATTAAATCCTTCGCCTAATAAGAATACCCGTAACCTGATTTTCAAATGAGCTTCGTGCTATCATAATTCTTAATGTTATAAGAATTTTTTCCCTGTCTACTTGACAGGGGGCAGTTTGAAGGAGACATAGTGACGTCTTTTTAAACAATTGTTTTACTTGTAACGCAGCGGGATCTCATTCTCAAACTTCTCCGTGAAAAGAAAAAACCTGCAAAACCAATGGTTATACAGGTTAGTGGCACAACATAGCGCTATAAATACTAGACTTATGAATCAATAGTTTTTATCAGCGTAACCAACCCAGCCTTCTTCTTTAACAAGTGTCTTATCAAACTCTCCAACTTTGAAATCAATTTCTTCTGATTGGTCTGATGAAGTTACAATAATTTTATCTTTATCAAAGTCAATTGTTATTGAAGTGTCTTTCCCCGCGTAGTTCTCAAAAAGATATTCGATCTTATCTGTTGGTAATTCAATGGCGAACATACCACAGTTATACATGTTCTGTCTGAATATTCTTGCGAAACTTTCAGCAATCACTACATTTATTCCATTTACTTCCAAGGCCCATGGGGCATGCTCTCTGGAAGAGCCACAACCAAAATTGGCTCTTGTTACAATTGCAGCTTTGTCCTCAATATCTTCTTTAGTGTTAAAACCGGCAAGAGATAAATCCTCCAATAAATAGGGTTTCAATGCCTCTTTAGTGATTTCAGTAAGGTACTTTGCTGGTATGATTTCATCGGTATTGATATCACTTCTATCTAAGAATAAGACTTTTCCACTAAATTCTTTCATTTTTCCCTCCCGATACTTACGCTTTATACAATTGTGAATTTGCTATTTTTCCTTCGATCGCTGAAGCTGCAGCGGTAGCAGGGCTCATCAGATGTACTGTACCACCCTTGCCCATTCGGCCATTAAAATTTCGGTTTGTTGTAGAAGCACAGGCTTCACCACTAGCAAGAACCCCATTACTCATACCAAGACAAGCTCCGCATGTTGGGTTTGTAACGCAAAAACCAGCGTTCTGGAAAATTTCAATTAATCCTTCTTTTAAGGCCATGGAATAAATATCTGGAGTTGCAGGACTTACAATTGCACGTACGTCATCACTTATTTTTTTATCCTTAATAATATTGGCAGCAATCCTCAGATCTTCTATTCGACCATTTGTACAACTTCCTATATAAACCTGATCAATTTTGGTACCTGACATTTCATTGACTGTTTTTACTTGGTCTGGTTTGTACCCGAAAGTAACCATTGGTTCTAAGTTCGTAACATCATATTCATAGACTTTTTCATAAGAAGCATCCTCATCTGAAATCCATTTTGAGTATTCCTTAAAAGCGTCTTCCTTTGTGTTAAATTCGTCTTTAATGAAGTCCCATAGATATTCAACTGTTGTCATATCCGGGTAGCATATTCCACAAGTGCCTCCGGCTTCAATTGCCATATTGCATAATGTCATACGTGATTCCATTGACATTGCATCGATAACCGGTCCAGTAAATTCTATGACCATGTTTGTTGCACCGTTTACTGTCAGTTCTTTAATAATAAAAAGTATCAGGTCTTTGGCATAAACGCCTGGATTTAAGGTGCCATTAAGCACAAATTTAATTGTTTTAGGGAAATGGAAGGCACAGACACCCTTAAGTATACCTACTTCAAGGTCAGTCGTTCCGACACCTGCTGCAAAAGCACCAAACGCTCCATGAGTACATGTGTGCGAATCCCCCATAATAACTGTATAACCCGGTCTTACGAATCCTTTTTCTGGAAATATCGCATGGCAAACACCATTTCTTCCGATGTCAAAAAAGTCTTTGACACCATGCCTTTTAGCCCAATCGCGGAGTATCTTTCCCTGTTCAGCAGTTTTAGAATCTTTGGCTGGTGTTACATGGTCTATGACAGCTTTTATTTTCGTGGGATCAAAGACTCTGTCCATTCCTCTTGCCATAAGATCCGTGATTGCAATCGGTGTTGTAATTTCATGGCAGAAAACCCTATCCAATTTTAAAACATGTGTATCAGGAAAAGGCATGTTTACCCTGTGTGCATCAAATATTTTCTCAGCTATTGTTTTTCCCATTTAACTTCTCCTTATTTCTTTCATTGAATAAACTTGTGTTGGTTGAATAACCTTATAACACATTTTATAATAAATCCTTGTAGTATAAAAGGATAATTATAAACTTTTTTAAAACCCAGCCTAGTTGTCCTAGGAATCTTTTTGTGTTTATTTTAAAATTTTCCATATTATAGCAAGCAATAAGGTTACCTCTGGCCATAGGCAGTTCGCCTGGATTTAATAGCATTGCTTACGGAAGTATTAGCATGTCACCCAGTACAACAATGCAAACTATCAATTAGGCAAGAATAATACAGCTTCTTCCTTGACTTTTTCCCTCATATAGCGCATTGTCTGCTTTTTTTATTATATCTTCAATCATTCCATAATCTTGACTTTCGGTTACCCCAAAGGTCATCGTAGTTGACACTTGAACTCCATTATATTCGATAATTTGTTCCTCTATAATTCTCTTTATTCGTTCCACCAGTATACGTGCGCCTTCGATTTCGGTTTCCGGAAGTAAGATCAGAAATTCCTCCCCACCCCACCTAGATACGAAATCTTGTTCTCGCACAGCATCCTTTAGGCTTTTGGATACTACTTTAAGAACATGATCCCCACAGTCATGTCCAAAGGTATCATTTATCTTCTTAAAAAAATCAATATCTGCAAGAATGAGTGAAAACTTCTTTGCATTCTTTTTAGTACTTATGAACTCACTTTCAATTTTTTCCATAATATACCTTCTGTTATAAAGGCCGGTTAAGGGATCTGACCTGGAAATCCACTCCAGCTTCTCGATATTATATTGCATAGATATTATTCGAGATGCTGATGATATCCCTGTAAATACAAACACATATCCCAAAATAATAAATACCAAAAGCAAAAGCATATTCCATGTAAAGTTTAAACTTTTTAAGCCATCAATTGATGTCGTATAGTTATTAATTAACAATAAAAATGCAAAAACTGGGTACAAGGACATAAACCCTATGGTTTTATTAGATACTTTGCTAAGAACTTTTTTGTATGGACTACTTATAAAGAAGTAGTTGGTTGATAAAAGCAATATTTGAAAACACTCTCTAAAAATATATATATATTTTAGATTATATCTAATATCGTTAATGCCTGAATATAATTCAGCAATTTTAATAGAAATAACCAGACATATTGTCGAGAACATCCAAATGCTAAACATTGCGAATATCTTTTTTGATATTGATTCTTTAAATACGATATGTATATAAGCTAAATACAAACAGGAAATTAAATATAATACATATTCTATAATTACCGGATTATGTATATATTTTTCCGCATAAATATTGATAATGTAAATAAATATTGTAGTTAAAACAAAAGTATTTATGCAGAATACGATTGACTTTTTCCTTGAGAGCAAGGTATGTGTTGTTAAAGTATTAAATAATCCAATAAAGAATAAGTACAATACTGAAGAAAATATCAAATATACTCTCCCCTTATCTAGAATTATTTATAACTCAACCTAAATTCGACGTTTAATAGATATATATACCTTATGTATCTCCCTACACTGCTCTCATTAAAGCATACCACATATTTCTTTCATAACCACTCTGAATTCCTGAAATAATCCAAGAAACATAAACACCATACCAAATTGATATATGGCCATTCCAGACTCAAAAACATAGACTCATAGGCTCATGACTTTAAGTTTATATGAAAAAACAAAGGCATCAGAATTTATAATAAGTTCCGATGCCTTTAAATTCCATCTGTCAAATTTAAGCTTTGTTCCTCAGCTTCAAAAACATCGAATGTTATCCCCGCTTGAACCTGGTGGCCCCTTGGCGATGTCCATATCCCAACCATTTGATATTGTGATAATAGCCTTACGTGGAAATCACACACTGGTTTCTTCCAGCTAATTTGCCCCGATAAAGAGCCTCATCTGCGCTGGCTATTAGAACCTCCAAGGAGGTGTTTTCCCGGTATTGACATAATCCAAGGGTAATCGTAACGCTCTTGCCGATGTCTGCGTGCCAATATTCCGCTGCTGCCCTACGTATCTCATTTGCCTTTCCAAGAATCGTATCCAATTGATCCGTCTTCAGTACTATTAAGAATTCCTCGCCGCCCCACCGGCCAACAAAACCACAGTCGCCAATAGCTGCGCTTAATATTGCTGATAAAAGTACAAGGATTTCGTCGCCTTTGACATGCCCGAACTGATCATTAATGTCTTTAAAATGATCAATATCAGCTAAGCCAATGTAAAAGTCCTTTTTCTGCTCAATAAGTTCCTTGATTTTGGCAAACACCAACCGTCTGTTGGGCAATTTTGTTAGATAATCTGTTTTAGACATGACTTCCATTTCCTCTAACGCCTTCTGTAAATCGGAAGTCCGTTCCTTAACCAGGGATTCAAGATTACCGTTCATAAGCTTAAGCTCTGACAAAATAGATTTATTCTCTACAGAGAGCTGCTCAGCTCTTGTAAAAGCATTTGAAAATCTGGCAGACAAGGTATAGGCCTGCGTAAAGGTAAAGACTGAAACACCTAAGGGAATCAGGGAAGGTGTATTGCGCAGTGTGATTTGATAAATAAAATCATTGATAAAGGTTATCCCTAAAAAAGCGAAACCCAAAAATACGACATTGGCAAAAGGAACTCTTTTCAATACACCAACAACCAAGCGAATCATGGCATAGCCTAATAATATAAGTGCAAATACAGCATAAATCATCAAAAGCTTGTCAGCAGAACTATAGGGAATCCAGAGGATGAGAAAACCAAACAATGATCCCAAAGTGATACTGAGCTTGACAAACCATTTGGCAAATAGGCCATCCAAAGCATAGTGTAAGAATCCACACAAAGCTGCAAACCCGATAAACACAGATAGATAAGCCATTCGTCCGTAAACCAAAAAACTAAGATTCAAATGACTTGGCAAGAAGCGTTCTCCTACCAATAACATGCGGAGTGAAAACAAGAGGCAAAAAACCCCGAAATAGAGGGGGGCACGATCCTTTGTCCTCATAATATACAGGCCCAAATGATAGATTCCCATAATCAGCAGCATACCAAAAAGGAACAAATCCCTGCCTAAACCCAACTGTACTTTTTGGGAGATCTGGGAGGCTAAGCCGATTTTGGGCGCCACGATTGTACAATCTTCCGCTGTAAAATCGGATGTATGATAAATTAGCTCCACTTCATTACTTTCCGGGTTAAAGTAGGTGGTGTGTATATTGTAGTAAGGTACACTATTCTCCCGGCTAGTTCCGACTTTTCCCACTTCACCGTGTGGAATGCCGTCAATGTAGAGTTTAAAGGATGTCAGTATGATATCTGTCCGTAGTCCATAGGTCTTCGCACCCTCAGGCAGTTTTATAACGAGCCTCATCGTACCGTAGAATTTGTTTCCCGCAAAGGGCTTGAAGCGCGCCATGCTCTCCTTGGTGCTGGGTATTTCAAGAGGTATTGGAATAACGTCAACGCCCTTCACAAAGTCTTCATGAGTCAGAAACCGATTGAAGTAGAATGACCACGCGCCTTCTAAGCTAACAATTCCATTTTTCTCAAATGACCAGTTACTTAAGTCCAGGACACCGTTGATTGGTTTTGGTGGTTGCGCGGCAGTTGGTTTATTTAAAAATAATGAAGGTGATAAAAGGATGATTAGCGCTATAATTGCCAATATCGGAGCGATTTTCTTTCTCATATATCATCTCTACTTATTCAGTCTGGCCCCGTCAATAAAGTGAAAAGGCTGCAGGGAGGGCATATTGTCACCTTTGTTAAAGTCATCCGGGCAATACCCGTTTGGCACGTAGTCTGTAGAGATGAATCCCATCGCCATGAAGGTCTCTGCCGTTAATTCACTGCAAAACACTTCCGTATCGGGCGCTGGTTTATTATAAGACCTGCCTTCTATGTAGTATTTCAAGGCATTTTCAGCCGTTGGAAATCCACGCTCATGAACTTTGTCAATGAAATCCTTAAGCTGTTCTAGCTCCGGTTGCTTCAACAAACGATTTAAATATTTCACCAGAAAATGCGTATCGTAATGTTGATTGACATCCACCTGGATACGATCATGCAGTGATACGAGCATGGGGCCGTTTTCTTTGGGTTTGCCTGTCAGGTAATCCGTAAGGCCGTCACCGGAGGCTGTCGACTCCCAAAAAAGAGGTTCTTCGCCGGTCATGCCGATGTCCTTGGGTAAAACAACCATACCAACGTGTGACCAGTATGACCATTCAATCAATTCGATCAGCTTACTTGTCGTTTGAACACCATGGAATAAAATCAGATCCCCAGTTTTGAGGCTGTCTTTTACATCATTGTAAGCTATCTCTCTAATCATAATCTTAATCATCCTTTTAATTTATTAGCGAAAATACCCTTGCCCCCTCCAACCTTACCAGCGTCTCCACATGCCTTGATGAGATATAAAAGATGACGTTTGACGGGTGACTCCACATTTCTCTTTGTTTTTGATCTTTGGTATGGTGTCAAATTTACCTTTCATTCTAGACACTAATCTTTTTTTCGAGTTATCCTTTAATATTTCCGCGTGATTTGTTTATTCCCTTCCAGAACATTGGAGAAAAGCAAAAAAAATCAAAGACCTAGCTTCTATTGCGAATTGAACCAATCACTTGATCGTGCCGAATTACTGGGCTGATCATCCGATACGCCTAACGATACTGGTCCTAGGCGCATCCCGCAACATTGCAGTAGCCTCTTTTAGCCCGGATTTTCACAACGAACAAGGTGGTAAGGCTAACTCGTTGCCAAGGACTTCTGTACAAATGTTGCTTGAAGCGTAATGGTGACCTGATAACCTGCTTTAAGCAAATTCTTGCTAGATTATCGAACTTTAAGGAAAGGTGAAGAAGGAATTAAAAAGCAAAAAGTAGAAAGTTACACATAAAAATAGAAAATAGGAACACGAGGTGATTGCGAATGAACAAAGCACTTTTTGACCACGTTGCTGCACGTTATGATTCCTGGTATGATACTGAGCTTGGATCAGTCTCCGATCAAGTTGAACGTCATCTGGCCCAGTCCATGTTTAAGGCACCGGGTCCAAAGGTTCTTGAGATCGGATGTGGTACTGGACAATATACGAGCTGGCTTGTGCAAGAGGGATATGAGGTCACTGCTGTCGATATTTCTGGTGAAATGATGGCACTGGCCCAAAAAAAACTAGCAGCGATTGAAGAAAACATCTCAAAAGCTAAGCCTGTTCACTGGTGGCATGCTGATATTACAGAAATTCTTGATCAACTTGAAACCTATGATGGGATTTTTTCCATAACTGCCTTTGAATTCGTACCTGAACCGGAAAACGTCTTAAAAGAACTTTTTAGTCGTTTAAAGCCCGGGGGCTGTATGATGATCGGACTCATCGCTGGCATGAGTGCCTGGAGTGAATACTATGCGGAGGCATCTCGTAACAACCCCACTTCTGTCTTCGCCCGTGCGGCTCTTTATACCAAAGAGGAAATAGGTTCCTGGCAAATCGGTGTATCTGTCGAAATTGGTGAATGTCTTTTTTTCCACCGAATGTTCAAACAACAGCTGAGGCCCTTTCTATCGAGGAGAAAAGAGAATGAAATCCTGGATTTGTGGTGGCAAAGTGGGTAAAGGGCTGATGAATTGCCATTTCTCCCACTACTAACTTCTCGGGGTGCCGACTATCATGCCGATCCATATTTTTCAAGCAAAGGACCAAAGAGCTTACTTACAATGGATTTTGTGAAGTTCCGTGACCTAGGCTACAAGGAATCACCAGATGCTAGAGCCCCTATAACTGTTCCCTTTTCAACAACCCTTGTTACTTCCAATATTTCATAGGCAATTTTCCGAAGTTAGGGAGAAAAAAGAACTCCTAAAGGAGCTCAAGTATATAAAAATAGATATCTTGGATAATCCGATTTCTCTAACTTTGGATAATGACACCCAGTTTGCACAATGGTCTATGAACCCAAGTTTAGACTGTGCTACAGGGGTATTGATGCATTCGTTCGACAACCATAACACTCTTTTCAAGATGGAAATGAAAAAAAATTCAACATGCGTATTTGGTTTAATGAAATGAGAGATTAATTACTTTTACTTTGACCGACCTTAAAGAGGCTACCGATGACATGATTCAGATCGCAGTAATTAGTGTCCATCATAATTATCGGATTAATTTTTAGAGGATCAGGCCTACCTTCTGTCAGACAATGTTCATTTGCGTATACAGCAACTATCTCTCCCCAAAACATCTCAAAATCAAATATTGGTATTGTTTGAATAACTTTACATAGATAATTAAGGGGGCATTCGCTAATCATTGGTGCTTTTCCAAGATCATCGTAAAATGAGGTAAAAACATTCGACTTGTCTGTTGTTTTACCCGATACGATACCGCAATAATCTGTCTTCTGAACTAAATCTGCAGAGGGAATATTAACACTGAAAAATCCATTTTCCTTAACACCCGAAGTTGTATAGTGAGTACTTTTCAGCGAAATATAAAGAACAGGATTCATACTTACAACTCCATATGCCCCAAGAGTAGCGTAATTTGCTTTACCATTAACATCAGCACCTACTAGCACTGTTGGAAAGGGGCCAAAAGGTCTATTCTGAAGTTTAATTTTTTCCATGATTCTACCTCCAAATATTAATAATGCAGCTGCATCGAAATAATATCAGAAATATTAAGAAAAGAATAGACTATTTCTTTCTGTTGAATTACACTATAGCTAAAGCATGCCCATATATAAATGAGCAATACGTTTTAAGTAGAAACTACAAAAAGCCGATCTTCCTACTTATTGGGCAATATTATTATACGCCTAGCAATATGTATTTACCCTTTGTTTTCTTCCTTGTATCCGATAACACGCCCTATATAGCACCTCAAAAAACACCAGAATCACGCCTAGGGTTTGATTCTGGTGTTTATGTTTTAATGCAGTGTATATTCTGTAATGAGGAAGAAGCCAATTGCGACGGATATAACGGTCATAATTCTTGGTGAAAGCTGCGGATATTAATCCTGTAAAGAAATCCTGAATCCCAGCAGCCTATTTACCATTTTGCGTAAATTGTTCATTTGAACTTCTTCTCTCTGTCAACTTGACAGTGGTAATAAAGAAAAAATGATGTCTATGGAAAGACTTGGCATGGGAACCCATATTGAATGCTTCAATGGGTCAGGGCTGTGGTTCACAAAGTTTAATCTGAGCAGGCTAAACTCACCTGATTTGGGGTTTTATTTTACTATAGGTCCGTGTTGGGAGGTGATTTTTGCTGTCATATGCCCGGTTGTACCTTGAAAAATACGCTCAGCTTCAATGATTGCAGTATTTATTCCTTCTTTATTAAGCATGTAGGCACTGGATATGCCGGTAATACCACCGCCAATAATAGCTACATTTACTTTTAAATCCTCGTTTAAAGTTGGATACTGAGTTTCAGTAGTGGAAGCCATCCAAAATATGAACGGTGGCTTGTTGTTTTCATTTAATCACTCATTAAATCACATCAAAAAGACTCATCTGATCACTTTCTGGAATTCCTTTAAAGCAGCCAAATTTCCGTAGTGAATCGATGGTAGCATTCCCGATTTTAGCCCGTTTCTTGACATCCTCTATAGAGTTGAAGGGCTTTTCTTGGGCTGCATTATAGAGACCTTCAGCTGCCACCGTTCCCATGCCGGATATGCTGTTGATGGGCGGCCTTAAGCCCTCCTCCTCGACCAGAAATCTTGTGGCATGGGATTTGTATAAATCAATGGGCAGAAATTTAAAGCCCCTTTCATACATTTCCAAAACCAATTCCAAGTCATCGTACATATCTTTATCCTTAGGGGTGGCAGCGTTACCCAGCGCCTCAATTTCCTTCATTTTGGCCTTAACCTTTTCTTTGCCGAAGATCATAAATTCAGAGTCAAAGGCCTTTGCTCGAATGGTGAAGTAGGCTGCGTAATAAGCCTGAGGTATGTGCACCTTAAACCAAGCTATTCGGAAGGCCATCATGACATAGGCAGCAGCATGAGCTTTAGGAAACATGTATTTTATTTTTCGGCAGGAATCGATATACCATTCCGGTACTTTATGCTCCCTCATTAAAGCTTCGTATTCAGCCCATTTTTCAGGGTTCGATAAAGCCTTTCCTTTACGCACCAGCTCCATGATCTTAAAAGCCGTATTGGGCGGCAGGCCCTTACTAATCAAATAAGTCATAATATCATCCCGGGTACACACGGCTTCACTTAAGGTCACGGTTCCCGCATCGATTAAGTCCTTGGCATTTCCCAGCCACACATCGGTACCATGGGAAAGTCCGGATATACAGATTAAATCTGTGAAGGCTTTGGGCCTTGTATCTAAAAGCATTCCTCTGACGAACTTCGTACCAAACTCCGGAATTCCAAAGGTTCCGACCTTGGAATTGATCTGCTCCGGGGTTACCGCTAAGGCTTCCGTGGAGGAGAATATTGACATCGTCTCCTGATCATCCATCGGTATCGTTAGAGGGTCCACTCCGGTGATATCCTGAAGCATTCGGATGACCGTCGGGTCGTCATGACCCAGGATATCCAGCTTTAAGAGGTTCGAATCAATGGAGTGGTAATCGAAATGAGTGGTAATGATCTCCGAACTGGAGTCATCGGCAGGATGCTGTACGGGGCAAAATTCAAAGATTTCTCGTCCCTTCGGCACGACGATGATTCCTCCCGGGTGCTGCCCTGAGGTTCTTTTGATACCGGTGCAGCCTTTGGAGACTCGCAGAGTTTCTGCCTTGCTTACGGTACGGCTTTTTTCCTCATAATACTTTTTCACATAGCCGAAGGCTGTTTTTTCAGCGATAGTCCCGATGGTTCCGGCCTTAAAGGTTGTACCCTTGCCAAAAATAACCTCTGTATATTTATGGGCCTTGGCCTGATATTCTCCTGAGAAGTTTAAGTCAATATCGGGCTCTTTATCACCATTGAAGCCTAAGAAGGTCTCGAAGGGGATATCGATGCCATCCTTGGCCAGCTTTTCTCCGCAAACCGGACACACCTTATCGGGCAAGTCAAAGCCGATTTTAACGCCATAATCGGAGAAGTCCGAATACTGGCAGCTGGAACACCGGTAATGGGCCTGCAGGGCATTGACTTCCGTAATACCGGTCATATAGGCAACAACCGAAGAACCCACCGATCCTCGAGAGCCGACCAGATAGCCATCCTCATTCGATTTCCAGACAAGCTTTTGAGCGATGATATACATCACAGAGAAGCCATTTTTGATGATCGAATCCAGCTCTCTATCGAGCCTTTGCCGAACAATTTCCGGCAAAGGATCTCCATAGAGGGCATGGGCCTTTTCATAGGTAATATCCTTAATAGTCTGCTCGCAACCTTCAATATGCGGCGGGCATTTCTCCGCCGATATAGGACTGATCGCCTGGCACATATCGGCTATCCGATGGGTGTTGGTTACGACTACCTCATAGGCCTTGGCCGCTCCTAAATAAGAAAATTCCTCCAGCATCTCCTCGGTGGTTTTCAAATATAAGGGGGCCTGATTATCGGCATCCTTAAAGCCTTGACCCGTTTCGAGTATTCGCCTGTAGATCTCATCTTCGGGATCCAGAAAGTGAACATCACCCGTGGCGACAACAGGCTTGTTTAGTTTTTCACCCAGAGCCACAATTTTGCGGTTGATTTCCTTTAAATAGTCTTTGTCGGGCACCTGCTCTGTTCTGACTAAATAATCATTGTTCCCGAGAGGCTGGATTTCTAAATAATCGTAGGCCTCGGCAATGGCTTTAATTTCCTCAGCGGATTTTCCAAGCAAGATGGCCTGGTAAAGCTCACCTTCACTGCAGGCACTGCCCAGGATTAAACCTTCGGAGTATTTTTTATAAAGGCTCTTTAAGATCCGTGGCTTTTTATAAAAATAATCTAAGTGGGAATAGGAAACCAGCTTATATAAATTCTTTAATCCCACATAGTCCTTGGCTAAGATGATCGCGTGATACGTTTTAAGCTTCTTATACTCTACCCTCTTGGCGTCTTCATCGGAGCCATAGCGATCGATATCCTCAAGAGTTTCTGCTCCCCGTTGTTTTAGTTTTTCCAGCATCACCTTAAAAACTTTAACTGTGGTATCCACATCATCTAAGGCCCTATGAGCTACCTCCACCTTGAAGCCCAGGTTCTTAGCGATTCTTCCTAATTTATAGGTTTTGTAATCCGGAAAGAGCTCCTTAGACAAGGACAAAGTATCTAAATAGGTGTAATCAAAGTCATAGCCTAAGGCCTTAGCATTATGCTTTAAGAAACCCATATCAAAATCAGCATTATGGGCCACCAAAACGCTTCCCTCGATAAAATCCAGCAGTTTAGGAATGACCCGGTCTATGGTTTCAGCATCCTTTACCATATCATCGGTTATATTGGTAACCTCTACAACCCTAGCTGGAATCGGCTTTTTCGGATTAACAAAGCAGCTGAACTGGTCGATAACCTTTCCGTCTTTGAGTTTCATAATTCCTATTTCTGTGATTTTTTCGGTTACAGCTGAGAAGCCGGTGGTTTCCAAGTCCAACACACAATAAGTAGTATCAATACTCTGGCCCTTGGCGTTAGTTACCGATGACTTTTTATCCGGTGCCAAATAGGCTTCGACTCCATAGATAACCTTCATGTTCGGATTATCTCGTCCTAAGAGCTTATGGGCCTCAGGAAAAGACTGCACTACGCCATGATCCGTAATGGCAATGGATTTCATACCCCAGCTCATAGCTCTTTTAATCAGATCCGTAGCGCTGGTCATGGCATCCATCTGACTCATCTGCGTATGCATGTGTAGCTCGACCCGCTTCTCCTCTGCTCTATCCTTCCGCTGAGCCTTCTTCGTGCCTGCTGTTTCTACGATGGTATTGGCAATAAGCTCAATTTCTCCAGAAAACTGGCTAAAGCCTGCATTTCCGGCAAGCTTGACACCCTTAGCCTTTTTAAGCCTGGATACTATCTCACCATCTTCACCGGGCTTGATGAACGCCTTACAGGTCATCGAACTCGTGCCGTCATATAAATCAAAGGAAATTAAGGTCTTGCCGCTTCTTAATTCCTTGGCTTCGATATTGGATAGTTCACCCTGGATAGCTATCCTACCCTCATCCGGTGTAATGTCCGTAATTTTAATGACCTTGTCCTTGATCGTCGAGTTTCTGCCTAAGATCAAGGTAGGATCGCCTTTTTTCCCGTCGGCTTCTCCTTTAATTTCCGGCTTAATCGGCGCAGCTTCCTTAGTTAATTCAGAAGCATAATGGCTTGGTGTGGCAGCCGCTTCCTTTTGAAGAAGCCAAATCTCCGTTTCTTGTGTATCTTCTTGCAGCTTTTTTAATTCTTCACTGCTTACATTATCCACAAAATTGATTTGATAGGTAGCGTCGTAGAGGTTTTTGATGGTCTCTTGGATTTTTTTATCATAACCCCTCGCTTTTAATAAGTAGGAAACTGCCGTTTTAAACGTAAACTTGATCGAATGATTTTGGGCTATTTCATAGTCACAATTTTTGAGAGCTCCATTTAAGACCGGATGTTTATCGGCCATCAGTGACAAAATATTTTTGAGCTCCTCTTCTAAGGGCTTTCTATGGGTTCCCTCAGGATAAACAACCGTGATGATTGAATCGTTTATGGCTAATCGTTTTCTTATAAACTGATTAAGGGATTCAATTTCTCTTGTTTCAATGTATTGATCAGAGCTGATTTCCATTTCGAGGATTTTCGTGCTTTTAGTCAAAACCACTGCTTGTACAATAGCAGTATTTATGTTACCCTCTGCTTCATAATCACTAAAAATTTCACTTATTCGTTTCATGTATTTCGTCAGTCTTTCCTAAAGATTTTTTGGTAAAAATAGACACGACTTGATGTTAAATCGTGTCTTATCTAATCTTATCATCAATGACCTTCCTCTGAAAAGGTAATTTTTTTACCATCACAATGGAAGTGGATGAAATGATGGCTGGGAGGTTAGCATCGCTAACCTAGTTAACGTTTGGGTAGATTCAATAAGTTTAAAAACCCCTAGGCACGATTTTGATATACTCAAATCTTAAACTAGGGGTTTTAATTTGATATGCATATGGCTAGGGTTTTTTTTGCGTTACAAAACGGGCCTGAAAAAATTCTTTCCATGACCGCATAGACATTCCCCCCTTGTCCCATTATATCATGTGAAATACTTATAAAACGATATATGGCAAATTATTCCTAATTGGCAATCGGTAACATATACAACAAAATAAAAGGCAGTGAATAGTTAATAATTTCGATAGAAAAACCAGAATATCTCATAGATAAAAGAGTGACCACCCTTAAACTGGTCACTCTTTGCTTTGGCTACCTTTAAAGTACTTTCAGATCATATAACGATCTGTCCAATAATTTAATCCATTAAATTAATCATTAAACTTTAAATCCTCCTCATATTTTATCACTACATCGTGCCCCTTTTCTAATTGGTGTCTGGCCTTGCGGTTTTCCACCGTATCAAAAATAATCGAAAAATCATAATCCTCAGGGTAAAGTTCGCTGGCAGGAAGGAAAAGCTTAAGCCGCTTGTGATTGATAAGCTGCTTCTTATCTTTTATCTGCACTCCCAGCTCGCCTTTTTCATTGGTCCGCTTGTAAATAATACCTAAAAGTTTTTGGGGGTAAACCGTTACACTGTCGCCTATATTAAAGCTTTCGCTCCGTGAGGGTGATTTTTCCTTCGGAATTTCTTTTTGAATTTTGCTGTTGGAAACAGTATCTAACTTAGGGTTATCCTCATCAAACAGAATAGTCGGGCTTTCTCTTGATCCAGAGCATCTACCGCCATAGGCTTCCATTTGGGCTCGCTTCAGCATATGCCCCGGAAATCCTAATCTTTGGGCAATATATAAGGCACAGCTTTCTCCAGCCTCGCCGATTTGCAGCTTGTATAAAGGCTGTAAGTTTTCGCGATCAAACTCCATTCGGGCATTCGTAAGTCCTTTAGTGTTCTTGGCAAAATCCTTTATTTCCGGGTAATGGGTGGTCGCAACCAAAAGACAGCCTCTCTGATTTAGTTCCTCTAAAATGGCTATGGCCAGTCCCATTCCCTCAGCAGGGTCTGTACCGGAACCTAGCTCATCCAGCAAAACCAGACTTTCGCTTGATACGCCTTTTAGAATAGCGACAATAGTTTGGATATGGGATGAAAAGGTGGATAGATTTTCGGAAATACTTTGCCCATCACCGATATCGCAGAAAATGCTATCGTGCATTGAAAATACGCTACCCTGGGACACAGGAACATGAAGTCCACTTTGGGCCATAATTGACAGTAAGCCAATAGTTTTTAAGGCAACGGTTTTCCCGCCGGTATTGGGCCCAGTAATCACAACACCGTTAATAGCGTCATCACCCAGACCCCCTCTGATTTCAAAATCAAGCGGAACACATAGGTCTGGCTTCAATAAAGGGTGTCTTCCCTGCTTGATGATGATTTTTCGTTCCGTCGTAATGGATACAGGAACTGCTTTCATCTCTATCGCAAGCTTAGCCTTGGCAAATATAAAGTCCAAGGTTTCCATGCAGTCCTTGTTGACTCTCAACTCATTCATATGCTCCTCAACAAGGACAGTAAGGGTATATAATATTTTTCTCAGCTCATTATCTTCATCAATTTCTAAAACTGCCAGTTCCTCCTGCAGCTTTCGAACAGCTGTAGGCTCCATAAAACAGGTACTGCCTGTGCTTGAAGTATCAATGACTGTTCCGCTTAACTGATTTTTATAGCCCTTTTTAACCGGCAAGACAAACCGACCATTACGGATCGTGACATATCCCTCTGTGAACCATTCCTTTTTACTGCGCAGAATACCCTCCAGCTTTAGTTTAACGGCAGATTTTGTGTTCTCTATTTTTCTGCGTATATCACGAAAGGCCGGAGAAGCACAATCGTCAACCGCTTCATTTCTGATACAGCGCTCAATCTCCTCGAAAAGCATATCAAGCGAACTAAAAGAATGACCATAAAACGCTATGTCCGCATTGAATGCTTCCGCCTTTTTAAGATATTTCTTCATTCTTTGGCATGAAGAAATAAAAGCACAGATACTTGTGAGCTGTTCAGGGGTCAGCATAGAGCCTTTTACTGTTAGATCCAAAATTTTAGCAAGCTCTTTCATTGAGGCCAGGGGCGGCGTGCCTATACCCTCTAAAATTTTGCGCGCCTCGGTTGTTTCCTGCATTTTGGCTTTGCACTCTCGCTCACTTAAAAATGGCTTTAAGGAGAGCAATTTTTCTATGGCCTTTTGAGAAAGTGCGTGTTGGGCTAAAGTTTCAAGTATACTATTAAATTCCAAGGTATTGTTGGCGTTCATCAAAAATCCTCCTTATAACAATTAACAATGAAAAATGCCCACTAGAGAGATTACCTGATTTTTAGGCTCATTCAATCCCAAAAATACGCAGAATACTCCTGTGGGCAACGATTTTAGATGACATCTAAAATCGCCAAACTATCTTGAGAAAATAAATAGAGTGCAACAGGACATGCCTGTTACACTCTACAAAACTATAACGATCATAATCGCCATAGCTTCAATGTCAGCTTTGTTGACCTTATCGCCAAAGGTTGACACTGCTATAACTCAAATGGTTATTGTAGGAAGTAATCTGTAAGGCGTTATCCAAAAGCGTAAACGTTGCGCTTTCAGAAAGGCACACTTAAAAAAGCAGGTAAACACCCACGTTTTATAAAGTAACCTCTCTCAACTGTTTAGTTGAAAATCACCATTACAGACACATTTAACAAAAAAACCATCCTCTCGTTTTTGGGTATAACCTAGTTTATTACATTTCTGTGGCAAATGTCAATTATCTCAGACTATGGACAATGATTGATCTGTTGTAGATAATTAACTATAAATTCTTTTTTCACCCTGTATCTGTTGGATTCTCTGAATATCCTGAGAAACCTCTATTGTCCCAGCATAATTGCCATGTTCATCGCGCAGGGCAAAATACTGAATATAAACATATTTGTCTCCTAAGTGCAGCCAGAAATTAGCAGAATCATTCTGCCCGCTACGGAAATCCTCCAAAATCTTTTGCACGATATGCACACTGTCCGGTGGGTGGCAATTTTGTACTTGACGACCAATGATCGCCTTGCTGCGCTGAAAAATGCGTTCTTTGCCAAAAGTAAAATACCTTACTCTGTCCTGCTCATCCACAAAAGTGATGTCGACGGGTAAGTTATTAAGAAGAAGGTTTAATTGCTTCTGAGTGAGTACTCCTGTCTCAAAGGATATCTCTGCATCAGTAACTCCAGGTGCCTTGCCCTCCTTGGGGGGGTGTTTTAACGTCGCACCACCTTCCAGAGTTATTTCAGGTTTCCAGCCAGTATCAGGTGTTACTAGATATCCAATCTCCTCACTTTGCTGGACGATCTCTGCCCATTCCTCATCCACTAAGGTGTCAATGCACATCGGGAACATGATATTCTCTTCTTTATAAATCATATCTGTGATCATTTTTAAAGCCGGGCGGGCTATTCCCTCAATAATCCCGCTAACTTCTATATTGTTTGGCTGTTGCTCCTTCAAAAACTTACTGACTTCTTTTAGAAGCGCACGAATATCATCGTGGATTGCCCACATTACTTTCGGAGGTGCGTTTACACCGTGTTTCTCAAGATAGGCGAACAAGATGTTTTCTTTACGGCTGTAATGTTTCTCGATTTCGCATAATTGTTCATGAAGCTGCCGCCACTCAACTAATTCATTTCTAGCGGGCGTCATTTTACTTTGGCTCAATCTTTCGAAAAGCTTATCATGTGCGGCGACTATTTTTTCAATCTCTCTATTTTCCTTCTGGAAGGTATGAATGGGGTGCCCGCCTTGCACCTCTTCCACAACCTGGTTATTTAGCCCTTCCTCAAAGACCGCTGCATGCACATCACACAAAGATTTAATTTCTGTCTCGGGTAATCCCTCTTGGATTAATTCCTGTTCCAATTGGGCAATTTCTGTGGCGCCTACATCGCTCAGCAAATCTTTGAATCTCTCCCGCAATTCTTCTGGATTTGCTTGATGATGAATATCTCGAATAATCTCTTTGAGCTGCTCCCTGCGTTTCTTGCGCTTTTCAAGTGGATCTTCTTCACTTAGCACATCAAAACCATTAGCTTCCAAAATGCGTCTCGCTTCTTCTAATGTTATACCATGACGTTTTAGACCTTCAGCAACCGGTAATTTGCGCCCCACAGTTTGTCTAAGAATGGGGTTCGCCGCTCCTTCTAATCCCATGTTATGAAGAATTGGGATCAGCTCGGGATAAGCCTCAGTTAGATCATATAAGGACCGCCTTAAGTCTAGGATTATTTCACTCAAAATTGTTCACCCTTTCTGTTATATCGGATTGTTAAACCAAATTTAGTCTGTTCTTTAGCATTATTTGCAAATATCGTCAAATTAATCAATCCCTACGAATTCGAAGAGGAAGAGACAAAACAATTGCATTTTCATCCCTAAAATGAACTCATTCTTTTATAAGTTTCGGTAGCTATGATTTGATAACCAGCTTTTCATCTTCATTGTGAACGGTGTTTAGCTGTTATATATACAAGAATCATCAGACATTTATATGGCAAAATAAATATGATAACATAACAACTAAAATAAGACTAAGTAACCGAAAGGAAATTTAAGATGACCAATCAAAATTCAGCCGATATTATCGCTAAATTCGATCAAATTTATCCAGTATATTCCGATTTTACAAATGTTACCGAAAACCTGTTAAAAGGAATACTTCAGCTTAAGGGCATCAACGTTCACTCAATCACTTCCCGGGTAAAAAGCCGAGAAAGCTTAAAGAGAAAAGCAAATCGGGAAGATGATAAATACACAAAACTAGAAGACATCACCGATTTAGCCGGGATTCGGATTATCACCTATTTTGCTGACCAAGTGGATCTTATCGCGGGTTTTGTGGAGGAGGAATTTGAAGTAGATCGGTCAAATTCCGTGGACAAGCGAGAATTGATTGACCCTGAGAAATTTGGCTATCTATCCCTTCATTATGTCGTCAAACTTCCCCCCTTTAGACTTCAGCTTATTGAGTACCAACGCTTTAAAGATTGTAAATTGGAAATTCAAATTCGCTCTATCCTTCAACATACATGGGCTGAAATTGAACATGACTTGGGTTATAAAAATGAACACGCCGTTCCCCGAGAAATCCGGCGAAGCTTCTCGCGACTAGCTGGATTACTGGAATTGGCGGATGAAGAGTTTATCAAAATTCGTTCCAACCTCGCTAATTACGAAGCCGAAGTTGAAGCTCAAATCGAGAAGACCCCCACTATGGTACTTATCAATCAGGCATCGCTAAAATCTTATGTTCAAAAATCTCAACATATCCGTATCCTCGACCAGAAGATTAGTCATATCGTCAACGCTGATCTGGAATTAAAGGACCGTTTTTTTGGCTATCTAACGACAGTCTTTAGTTACCTGGGAGTGAAGACCATTGGAGAACTCGATGAAATCGTTAAAGACATTGGAGATGATGTTTTAAATTTCCCTCGCAATGGACTCAAAAACAAACAGGGCGAGAAGGTCAATTGGGGTACTACTTTATTCTACCTGGCCTATGCCATCGTTGGCCGAAGAGGTTCTCCTAAGCAAGTATCTGATTATCTTGAGCACTTCAAAATCGAGACGACTGAAAGTAGGCAAGAGCTCATCCAACAAATCCTTGCAGCCTATTCTTCGAAATCTTAAAGAAAGTTCACAGCCGAAAATTGGCTGTACTTCATTAATAGCCCAAAACTATCGATCTACCTTTTATGCCCATTATAATGACCTCCTTTCGCACAACAAAAGGAGGTCAGTTATTTTATGAGTATGGATTTGCTTTGACAAACAAAAATCTCGATTTATAATTTGATTATACCCTCTTTAAGTATAACCCCTCCTCTGTAAGGTCGCGAAAACATCCTGCACATACGCATATGGGAAAGGAGTATGTTTCTATGAAAAACGTTATCATGTTCACCACGCAAACTTGACCACACTGTTTTACAGCGAAGAAGTTTCTTTCGCAGCATAAGATTCATTTTGTAGAAAAGGATATCAACCGTGATGAGCAAGCCCGCGCGGAGTTAATCCGCAGAAACGGTAAGGGAGTTCCTTCTTTTCTAATCGGGGACGAAATGGTTGTCGGTTTTGATCAGCAGCGGATTCTACAGCTAGTCGATCATAGGGTCATAGAATGCGAGAAATGCAAGGGCAAGATGCGGGTACCCATAAATAAAGGAACACTCCAGGTGACTTGCCCAAAGTGTTCGCATAAGTTTAATATTACGCCAGAGAATATTAAAGATTAAACGCTAACTATGGCCAATTTACCTATCAAGGGGCTTATGTTTATCATTTGGATCTGGTCAAGGGCTAACCTAAATTGAGTATTTTGCTGAATTGCAATGGTTTCTTCAGCACCGTTAATTACAGTATGATTGCCCTATTTTATCATTTGGAACTAATCTGTCTTGGATATCGATAACCAAGAGCACTACTTCGGCCTCAAATAGAACATATTTGTTCAATGTTGAAACTCCCTGGAGTAATGGCTCCAATTCATATGGCCAAGAACATGACCCAACAATCTGAAGTAAGTCAAAGGATCCGTCCAAGATGATCGGTATGCACTAAAAAGCAAATTTGTAGACAGTCCGTCTGTTATCTGTCCTACAGCAATATAACCAAGGAAACTAAAGCAAACGTCAGGGTTACCGGTGAATTATATTGGAGTTTTCCAAAGAATTTTTTCATATATTTGGTCTTCCTCCTTATTCTGTTTATAATCTTTTTTCACTGCCTTCTGCTCTACTGTTTCTGGCAGAAATATCATTGTATTTCCCGTGTACGTCCCCAGAGGATTCAAGGGAAAACCATAGTCCCTGTAATTTCCAAATCAGGAGACCAATACGACCGAACTGCTTCCTGTTTCCTGTAGGTCCGAAAATGATCAATATCCAGGTCTTTAAACCCATAAACCAGTATAATCTCTTGATCAGGATCGACAATCCAAAACTCCCTGACCCCGGAAATCATAAAGGTATTCAGCTTATCCACCATATCTTTGGACCTAGTGCTTGGCGATAAGATCTCCACAACCAGAACCGGCGTGCCCATATACCGGCCTTTTTCATCGGTGGTCTCAGCCACATCACAAGCAACAAGCAGATCGGGCTGCATTACATCAGGGTCTTTGAAGCCTTCTTTCCGGAAATGTACATCGAAAGGGGCATAAAATACCTTACATCCTTTCCCTTTGAGATACTCCTTGAATCCAACATATAAGTTTCCCGAGATTTCTTGATGGATAATGCTTGGCGAGCTTAACAGCACAATTTCACCGTTGATGAATTCCATGCGCATATCGCTTTTTTCATAGATTTCCCTAAATTCCTCATAGGAGACTTTTTTCCCTCCGTATTGGCAGTCCAAAGCCTTCTCCTTCATGAGAAAATAGCGGTCGCTATCTGTGATGTAAGGTGTGAGCCTCACCGCTTTTTTACCGTTTTTGGTAATTACCACTTCATTATTATTGATTACATAATCCAAATATGTCCCAAGATTGCTTTTAAGCTCCGTGGCTGTAATTATATTTTTTGGTTTTTGATGACCTTCATCGTTTATATCGTTCATAATTATAATCACCCCGTACGATAATCATATTATATCGAACGATAATATTCAATCCTTTTTAGCTTACTGGGACCTTTGGGGCAAGCTTAAACACGCCATCTAAAATCAAAGAGTTGCATGGAGATATTTGCCGCAGAAATTAAACGTACCGGTTTGGCGCGCTGCCTGCGCCCCTGCCGGTTATTCTAGTTCTCGAATAAGACACACCTTCGGCAGGAATCTCCACTGCGAGGTGGGCGAACCAGCTGTCTTTTGCCGCGCCATGCCAGTGCTTGACCTCAGGCGGAATTTTGACCACATCACCGGGGTGCAGTTCTTGTGGTTCCTCTCCCCATGCCTGATACCAGCCACGCCCCTCGGTGCAGAGCAAAATATGTCCGCCTTTGTGATGGATATGCCAACCGGCCTGCTCGCTCCATATATCTTTGCCGCTACTGTCATCAATGCGGAGCGTGACGAATCCGTTGTCTCGTTGTGATTGATCAAGATAAATAGATTCCTTCAGGCCGTCCCTATTAAAATCAGCATTGCCTATAGGTTTACCCGGTTCATCTGATCTCTTAATATCATACACCAGCTCGTTGGCACCATAGTAAAATACTACTGTAGACCCGTCTTCGAGCACATAGCCGTCGCCATAAAGCCCCGATAACTTAAAATTAGGTTCACCCATGATTTTTAAGACCATCTCGCGCGGTGTTCCTTTTTTGATATTCTTATGTCCCGAGGAAGTGCTTTCCGCGACAGCCCTCGCCTCATCGGACGTGAGCGCCTCTGACGAAGGGTGCCCCTTTATGAATTCGTCAACATCGCTATATCGGATGTCGATGCCGCTGCCGCCACTTTCCCAAATGCTTTCAAGATTCGCGCTGTCAATCTGCTTGCAGTCTGTGCGAACAATCAGACGGTAGCCGCCCTCAACGCCGTAGCCCATGATGCGGTAATTGAAATTGGAGCTGAAGTCCGCGCCTTTGAAATCCTTGAAATCCCCAAAGACCAAATTGTCGCCTTTTCGCGCCAATTCCCTGACGTCGTCCAACGTCAACGGCGCCAGCGAAGGAGTTGCCGCTGAGAGTCTGTCGTTATAAATTTTGTGAATCGCTGCATTTGTTTCACTGTCGCTTTGGTATTTATATACCCCAATATAAGGCTCCTCGACGTAGTACCCGTTCCCCTGCGTATACAGATACAGCGTCTTCTTCTCCCTTTCCAGAACCAGCCTGACAACAAGGTAATTCTCCTGTGTAGGATAATCGTTTACAGATTGCGTCAGAGTTTTTCTGGCCCCAGAGAGGGCAGACAGAACGGTTTTGATGTCCTCGCTGTCCTTCACCGTCGTACGACCAACGCTCGTGCCCTCGTTAATCTTTTCCATCTCCATGGAAAGCACAGAGGTCGCATCGGGAAGCTCCAGCTTCAGAACAGGATTCAGCGTAGGATTCGTCAACCGGCATACAGACAAGAGAATAACTGCCAATACTGAAATGATCAGTACCCATGCAGCGGGCTTTTGGAAATTCCCCTCGCCAACTGTGAGTGGGCTGCCAGCGATGATGCGCCATGCTCGTTTTTTCATTATTTCACCTCATTTTACCAGCTACCCATAATCTTTCCTGCAATCCACGATATAGTCAACATATACCGTCTGATCTTTTAAGGCGCTAAATTGATTCAACATGATTATTCGAGAATATCTGGTATCTTATTGACATAGTCAGGAATGTTATCTATAACATCTTGTAGGCAAGTGGCATTATCCAACATCTTCATAGTTTCCTTATGCGGATTAGCATATATTCCAGGCAGAAAAACTCATTATAATTCTGTTCAACTATAAAAGACATCTGTTTTTTGCCATGTAAATAATTCTCCCTTATATACATTTTTCAACCAATTTGCCAGATCAAAATAATTATCTGAATATTGCTATTCCTCTTAGCCTAGAATATATATCGAATGATCCGGTAGCATACACCGATTATATATGGTTTAGTATTTCGGCTTACGTTTTCGCAGTCATTACTGTTTAATTAATCCATTGACGATAGTTTTGCCTTGGTACCGCTTTATAGACTGCGCCCTTTGAAGCCGGGATTGGGTACACCTCACCTTCTCCGTTTATAAAAAGAAATTTTATTCCACTCAAAACTCTTCACTCTATTCTAATGATTTCAGTAGAAAACCTAAGCTTTGTCAGTTTTAATGCAGTGGTTTTTATACATACTTCCGCTCCTGATATTATCCCATATTTTAACATAATGCCAAGCTGTTTCAATAATAATATCTGACGTTGATGTCGTAAATACACCAAAATTCATGAGATTAGTGACTATATTTAGGTTTCTTACTTTAGCTGCCACTATCGTCTTCCTCGTAAACCGATCATAAGGACTTAGGATGCTACTTCACGTTTCAAAAGGAAGCAGAGCCCTGCTGCTTTTTGTTTTTGGACCAATTACCATATTAATAGGGATAGAATTGTTGAAAGTTTGGAAACTATCATTGGAGGGTATTACAATGATAAAAATACAAAACAAGCTAGCTTTAGCCTTAATTTCAGGTCTTCTTGGTGAGTTGGTTATTATGATGAGTAATCGCCTGTTTATAATGTTAGGACTTGTGCAGAGTTCATTAAGCTTGATGTCACTTCAAGTTGTAAAGTGCAGAAAGTGGATACCCCTGACCACGAAAAGAGATATTTGGTTATCTCATGGGATTAGTACGTTCTTTTGCACAAGTGGAGGACTGATGATTACCTATATATTGTCATTTAATAAACGTTTAAGTTTACTGAAAGGCTTCGTTTTAGGAACAGTTGGAGGCTTAATTCCATATGTATTTAAGCAAGCTAAGATAATTAAGGATTTCAAAAAAACGTTCAGTAAAATCATGTGTCTTGTGAGTCACGGATTTTTCGGATTAACTGTGGCGTTTGTCGTAAAAACCCTTGGAGACAAAAATAACTATAGCAAAACGAAAAGCTAAAGTCCTATAACTATCATTATAAAGGGGCTGACTTACTAAATCGTCAACTCCTCTTAAACTGTTTATTTTACGGAAAATGCGTAATTTCTTTGAGAACCTGAGAGAAGAGGTAACGTCCGGTTTTGCTGGTGACGGCAATATCAAAATCAAGATAGCGCCGATAATCCGTAAATTCTTCTTGATCCCCGGACACCGCGCACGAGCCGTTCAAAGAGTTCATGAAGGGCATCCGCTTTCTCATCGGCCAGAGCATCGAACAAAGAACCGCGCTCAATAATATTGGGTTCCTGCTGGGATAAATCCCTCGGACCGCTATGCAGTAGTGCATACCCATGCCTTGCATCGGCAGCGCATTGCGCAGGTCCGGAAGGCAAAAGGTGGTTGTACCATTTCCGCCAAAGGTGGTGCCGATCAAGGTAAACAAATCTTGATTCGTGGCAATGTTCAGGGTTTGTCCCTCGCAAGGTATCCAGTTGAAAGGTGAGAAATCAAAGGCGAATAGTTCAATATCTCCCAAGAACGGATCCATAATACACCTCTCTGTCTTATCTAATTCACTTTTAGGACAGGGCTGTTACATGTTTCAAAGTCTTTCTCCATTTGTTTATTATTTCCTGCCAAAATTACGGTATTTACTCAAAATATTCCACGAAGGAGGCCGGCCCCACCAAGCTTAGAAAATGGCCTCCTTTTGGATAGCGATGTGTCGACCAACGACCTCTCTGATCTGCCGCAAGCTTAGGTGGAGCGCCAAAAAAGCCATCATGCATATGAGGGCTTCTTATCTCACTGGATATTACTGAAATAAGCCAGCTGAAGGTTTAGTTTAAAAAAAGGCCCCCGAAGGGGCCTTAAACTAGGGTGAGTATCTAGTGCTGAATTAATTTTTTCCTATCTACACTTTTGGTGTTTATTCTACTTTTTGAGCTAACTTAACGGATTCCAAAGCACTTTCAATGCTGATTAAGGGAGTAATCTTTGTCTCGAGAAAAGGAAATACAGGAGATTGGGATATTAATGTATGGAGTTCCTCGACAGATTCAACATCCCAAATAACACAGCCACCTTTTCTACCAGCAAACATCCCTTGTGCCAAAATCTTTCCCTGTTTCTGATAGTCTATAACTTTTTCCCACCCTTCTACCATTATTTCTTTGATCTGTTGAGGTGGGAATGGAGGTAATTGTTTTAATTCACTTGTAACGAGAAATAGCATGGTTACCCCTTCTTTCCATAATTATTTGGCTGTTCGATTGAGACAACTGCCTTATCTACTTCACCCTAGTTTAAAAAATTCGAATTGATGGACTGGAAATTCCCAGCTTCAACCCGAAACAAAGAAAAAGAGCAACCGACCTCTTATAAGGCCCATTGCTCTTTTCATCTATTTCGGATGGAATTTTTTAATCTAATAATAAAAGAATCGGCTGGATACCGATTCTAATTATACTTTATTGCCTTTGAAGTTTTTTTATTTATTAGCCGTATAATATCTTTAAATCAAAATATTGTCAATAGAAATTTAACACCCTTTCAACTTTCTGTAAATCAATTAAAAATATCGTCCAATAAATCCAGGCCTGCCAGTATCTGGATGATTTCCAATGGAGCGAGCATTACCAGGATAGTTTTCGGATCCTGGCCGAGTTTTGGAAAGAACATCCCGAAGAGTATGAAATAGCCTTGGATTATGGAGCACGGTGTGCCAAGTTAGCGTCCCTGTCCGAATGCCATATAATTTTTGATGCTGGTTATAAATTTCCGGGCAGGTTTGCGCATATTTATTAATTTGATCCGCGTCCAGAATTGCCGCCATCTTTTGAAAAGTAGGGGATTCAAAAGAATCTTGGTCAAGGTGTACCGTACCCTGGTTCAGCAGTTTGTCAATCTTCGCTATGCGCTCTTCAATGTTTTTCTTATCAAGCGTGAGCTCACTTCGCAGCAACTGCAACACTTCCTGCAGGCTTGCATTATTGTTAAATCACCCAGTATCTCTTTGATGCCTTTGAGATCCAGCCCCAGAGATTTTAAATGTTTGATTAAGCGTATACGATTCAACTCTGCCGGCCCGTATAGACGGTATCCCGCGGTGGTGCACTCCGGTTTAGGCAGCAAGCCTATCTTATGGTAATATCTGACGGTTTTAAGGGTGCTTCCGGTTAATTTAACG
Organism: Desulfosporosinus sp. OT; assembly: GCF_000224515.1. GTDB lineage: Bacteria > Bacillota > Desulfitobacteriia > Desulfitobacteriales > Desulfitobacteriaceae > Desulfosporosinus. The sequence continues at coordinate 28,387 of NZ_AGAF01000217.1, forward strand.
AAATCGCCGATCTTCATCCGCTTCTCCATTGCCATACCACCTTTTAAGTAAAGTATAAGCCAGGCCCCAAGGGCCGAGTCAACTTTATTTTTGAGAGCATAGATTAAGCTAGCCCTAAAGAAATTACTCCCACATACTGAAAAATGCATAATAAAATAAGATCACGAATCAAAAACGGACCCCTTGCGAGGTCCCTTTAATGTTTTCTTATTGTTTTTTCTCCAACTCCATGAGATGTGACTGATAAAGAACTTATTTCTTGGTATTTTCATATACACCCCACAAAGTGTAGCCACTGCACAGGAAAAGGCCACCGGCAATATAAGCTGCATAGGCAGCTTGGGTACTTGCCAGCGACTTAGCGTTGCTTTCGGCCCGGTTAATTACCGTAGAAGCCTTGACCAATGCTCTGTCGGATTAGAACGACTAAAGTCGCAAACGCCACGGCAAACATCAATGCCTGGTACGTACTCATAAGACGATAGTTGCTCTTTTTTACGGTTGAAACCAGGCAAAGTCATTGTGCCAAATATAACCGTAGAAACCAAACGGGTCTTTTTCCCATTCCGGAAAAGGTCCTAAAATTTTGCGAGGATTGTTATCGTCAGCGCCAATCATCCATAGCGAGTTGTCTTGAACATACATAATCTGAGTTCCGTCTTTGGACCACTCCGGCTGGTATATGCCCGTACCTGCAGCCTTTAAAGGATGGGCACCAGAGCCGTCAGGATTCTCGATCCACAAGGTCCGCGTAGCTATCCAGTCCGAAAGTTTGTCGGAATCACTGAATCCCCAAGTATCATTGCCCAGGTTTTGGGCAGCAATAAAAGCAATTTTACTGCCATCCGGAGATGGCGCAGGATCAATTGCCACGGCTCCCATGGGACTGGCCAGGTTCCTGATGTTTCCCGTCGCAGGATCGCAAATTACCAGGCTTTTCTCAAACCAAACAGGACGATTTCCCCCAGCTACCATCAGCAACTGCCCCTGAGGCAAAAAAGAAAGCCAATTCCGGTACCCCAGTCCATAAGTTATTGCTTTCGGTTGAGAGTCACCAAGCTTAAGACTTTGTAATTCCAAGCCGTCAGCCGCCAAAGAAGCCGAATAGGAAGGGTCCAGCGAGTACAGCAATCCCGTGCCGTCGGGCCACCAAGCCGCCACAATAATTCCTGTATCTGCGGGAGCTTTCAACTGTTGGGTTGGTCGACCGTTTTCTAGATTATAGGTATAAAGAATATCCTGACGATCTTGAGGATTATTTGAATCCTGAGTTGGAGCCGATCCGCTATTGCAAGCTAAGGCTTTACCGTCAGGAGACCAACAAGCGTAACCGGAATATTTCCCGATACCTGGTATTTGATACGGGTTTCCTTCCACCGGAACCACCCAAATTCCGTCCCGACCCTCTGCTACCAGAACATTTGCGGTGGGTGACCAGGAAATATTAGGTACGTTAGGCAATTCAGGAAGGCCCTGAACCTGATGGGCTTGCTGTCCATCCCTGCGAATAAGCCAAAGCTGTCCGTTATTTTCGTCCTGTCCACTGGAAAATATAAACGCTATCCATTGGCCATCGAAAGACCAAACCGGATAATAGGCCTTGCCGGAATTTGTAAGCTGTTTCTGCTCACCGGTTTCACCGTAAAGTAGATATAGTAAACCTTTCTGGGTGAAAGCCAGATCACCTCTATTCTTGGCGTCGACCATTTGAACAGACGTCAGGGCACTCTTCTCCTTATTGAGGGGAGCTGAACTCATACCGTCCGGGCCACCGCTCGCCGTAGTTTGCTGAGTTTGTCCACAACCGGCAAGCCCCGTCAGCAAAGAAACGAAAACAATGAAAACGAAACCAATAAAAACTACATGCTTATCCTTGAAACGCATTACGAATCACCTTTTCTCTTGTTTCTTTTTCAATCATTGATATTCCGTCCTGCTGCAGGTCAGTTAATCTTCTTAATTACACCTTTGTAATTTGGAGGCAAACTATCATAATAACTTTTGACATGCTCAAATTTTTCGACCTTGACTTCTCCTTCACCAGAGCCCACACGAATTGTAAGCTGATCAACCCCAACGTCAAGATGCGGACCGATGTATGACTTTACTTGAAGTTTCAGCGCAAATAAAAAAGAACGATATCCCATAGGTCTTTCGACCTCGATGATTTCAATCGAATCAGGTGAATAATTGGGGGATGTAGTTAAATATTGTTTATAGTAGTCATTAATTGCTGTTTGGATATAGGGGGCAAGAAGTGTAACGAATATATCCTGGTAAATTTCCTCTTGGGAATGCTCAAGTGCCTTATCGGTACTCTCAGAAGAAATTGATATCTTACTAATCGGCACATTAACAGCTTCAGTCTTTCTATTACATCCAGTTGTGTTAATGACAAGCAAACTGCAGATTACGCCTAGATAAATCACCTTTTTTCTCATGTTCCTATTCATCCCCTCAGTCATAGAAAATCATTTATTCAGATTTCCACACACTCTTATACTATCCTAACTTTCAAAATACATAGTTACAAAATAGTTAATTTATTGATATCAATCATACCAATCCAATTTGTTATATAAGCAAGGGAAACTCCTTATCCATCAACCCAATCTCTAAATTCAACCAGTATATCTTCATCCCTACCCCCTCAGCCAATCTTCAAAAGGGGGCCTTCCTTTTGGAGGAACTTCAAATTATTAACTTAACGGGTATATAGATAATGCGACGCGGATCAGTCAGCAAAAAAATTGGGTCCTATAAAAAAGGTTATGGCAAGAGTACCAGCGTTTATCAAAAGGAACGCTGGTACTCTTATTGAACTAGTAAATCCTAGGTGTCATATGACGTAACAGCCTTTACCCCAAACGATGCCATAATTCTTCTGAAAATGTACCACTTGCGACACTCGAAACCGAACCGGTCATATGAACATGTCCGTCAGGATTAATTTTTATTTCAATGACTCCACCGGGCATGTGCACCTTCACCTGATTATCAACTAAACCTAACTTGTATGCAGCGCTTGCTGCCGCACAGCTACTACTGCCAGATGCCAAAGTATAACCAGCTCCACGTTCCCAAATCTCAATTTCGATATTCTTTCTATCAATAATATTCATCAACTGAATATTTATCCTATTTGGGAACAGCGGGTGGTTTTCAATAACTGGCCCCAATTCTTTAGCTAGCTTCTCTGAAATTATATCCATGGGTAACACGCAGTGTGGGTTACCTATCTAAAGACATGTAATCCTGAACGAACCCTTATCCAATTCTAAGACTTCATCTACAACCTCGCGGGATAGCCCTGCCACAGGAATGGATTCACTCAAAAAGGTAACGGTTCCCATGTCTACTCTAATCAATTCACCTTTTCCGTCTAGTATAGTAACAAGTACCTCCCCTCCCAAGGTGTCCAAAGTGAAACTGTTCGTATTGATATAGCCCTGATCAAAAAGATACCTTGAAAAGATCCGAATCCCGTTTCCACTTTTTTCAGCTTCACTACCGTCGGGATTTAAAATCCTTAGCTTTATGCCACCGCCATCAAAGATAGGGCCAAACAAAATTCCGTCTGATCCCAATCCAAAATTTCGATGACAAATCAGTTGGATATTTTCCTTAGTTAGATTGAGCTTAGTTCTATTAGGATCGATAACTATATAGTCGTTGCCCAACGCATGATATTTGAAATAATCTACTTTCACGTATTAACCCCTCTATACCAGTATAGCTCATATTCAGTATCTGTTTTTACCAATTTTCATAATGTATTAGTTCTTTAAGTGTCTTTTGGGGACGTTCTTTTGGTGTTTCATTTGCATAACCAAGAGTGATAATACCAACTACATATTTATCTGCAGGTATATTTAAAATTGGTCTGATTTCTTCTTGGGTAAACCATGCAACGCAACAAGTACCTAATCCTAAGTTGTCAGCTTCAAGTAGTATATGTCCTATAGAAATTGATGTATCTCTGATTATCTGTTTAAGTTCTTCTTGTGGACTATTTTCATTTAACGATACATCTACATTTTCTTTTATTCTGCAACGTATATCTGCTACACAAACAATAAAAACTGGAGCAGAAAGCATCCATTTTTGGTTATGAGATACTTCAGCTAATCTTTGTCTACTTAATTCCGACTTTACTACAATGAAACGCCAGGGCTGTGTGTTACTCCCTGATGGAGCAAGTATGGCACTCTCAAGTAACTGAATTATTTTTTCATCTTCAACTGGTTTGTCAATATATTTTCTTATACTTCTACGCATTTTAATCTCTTTAATCATAATATTAACCTTCCTCAAACTTTATTTATTGACACATCTAAAGTTCGCCAGCAATAAACAATTACCTTTATTTTACCCTTTTGGTCCTATAATTTGTGTTATGCAAAGCCCCCCTGCCTTAAGCCGACCACCAACTGACTGTAATTCCGCGATTAGGGAGATAATGTCATTTCCAAGGGCGGCGCGCTAGCGGCCACCTGCAACAACCCATCCAAGTCAAGATATTTCAACGCCATGCGGCCTATTTCTTCCATCGTCTGGTCCAAATCTTTTCGTTCATCGGCCGGAATCAACCCCAAATGCTGGTCGGGGATGTTTAACAGGACTCCCTTTGGTATCGCCCCTAATACCGGCAAGCCACAATATTGTTCAATCGCAGACCTCATCATATTTTCGTGACGGGGACGGGCAGCCACCCTGTTTAAAATTACACCGGCCAGCCGGATATCCGGGTCAAAGCGCATAAAGCCCATCACCATGGCAGCCACACTACGAGTTATGCGCGTGGTATCCACCACCAGTATCACTGGCGCTTGTATTGCTTTGGCTACTTCGGCCATACTGCCGTTGCCCGCCAGGTCCACGCCGTCATATAGGCCATCTACCCCCTCGACGATCCCAAGACCGACGCTGACGGCATGCCGGATAAAGGATTGCAGTATCACTTCCCGGGACATGAGAAAACTATCCAAGTTACAGTAGGGACGCCCGGTCGCCCTAGCCAACCAGCCGAGATCAATAAAATCCGGTCCCTTTTTATAGAGTTGCACTTTCAATCCCCGGGTGCTTACCAGGGCTGCCAGCAGTCCCATGGTTACCGGGCTCTTACCTGAACGACCTTTAGGAGAGCCAATGACCAAGCGCGATATGTGTACTGTCTTCTGCTGCATTATGTTGTTTCACCTCTGTTGTTTAAATTTGATAACAGATATTTGTTTGTTGGGCAAATCTAGCTTGGAGCCTATAATGGTCACTATGTAAAGTTCACTAAAACCAAATTCCCCGTTTTTGTCCAAATTCCTCCTTGACAGTCGATTTACCTGTTTTCGTTTCCTTCTCATTTGGCCCTTCTGAGCGTGTTTTTGTTCGAAAGACCAAGGTCCGTTTTTCTCTCGCTCACGTCGATTTACTATGATGTTTGTTTCAGGTTTTTCCTATTCTGGTCACATCTTATCCTATTGTTACTCCTTTTTAACAGCTTTCAGAGGTTCGCATT
>NZ_AGAF01000216.1 GCF_000224515.1 Desulfosporosinus sp. OT
GAGTATAATCGAAAAACATTTTTTAACAAATGCAAGCTAGCTGGAAATACCATGAAAGATTTTATTAGAATTAGGTTATTTAGAAAAGTGAGCACAGCAAACAGATGTTACTGCAACAGCAACATCAACGGGAGATGACGAAGGATTATCTATGCCACAAGTTTTCTGATTCCAGCGAATATGTCAGTAATTTCTAAGGGTTTTTTATTGCTCCATGCATCAATATAGCAGCAGAAGGCGGCAATAAAGGTTCGAACGACTCGCCTTTCTCTGGAATAAATTACGGCCTGCTTTACTTTGAAGTCTAGTTTCAACCGGTCATTAAATCGTTCAGTGGTAGTACGTCGCTTATAAAGTTTCTTCCACTGCTTGGTATTACGAAGGATGGGACCGAAGTACCTTGGATTGTCGCTGGTAGGGGTGTAAAAAGTTTTGTTACTTGAAGCTTCACACTTTTGACAGGAATCGCATTGAACCGGGAAAAGCCATTTTCTACGATAGGATTTTTTCATAAGTCCCCAGTTGCGAAGTTTGTGGCCACATAGTTTTCCTTGTGGAATACCGTAGTTATCAAACTTAATCAAAGAATCGTTAGATGAAGGTACTAAACTACGGCCATTGAGTGCAATTACAGGATATATATTATAGAACTTGTTCAAAAGGTAGAAGTGAGTGCTGTCATAAGCAGAATCAAAAGCAGCTGTAAAGAATTTTATCTGAGGATACAAATCGACAACCTCTTTAAGCGCGAAAATGCCCGTAACGGAATCATGGCGTTTAGCGGTAACACATTTAATATGGATAGGTAAACTGTAGAAGCTTTCAGCAGCAGTAAACACATGGAAGGTATGGCCGTAGAAGTAACGCTCGTTGTAACTGTCCCAGCCCCAGGTGGCACTGGGGTCTGTGAATTTACGCTTGCAGTTGCAGAACTCACCCGGTTTAAGGATACAGTCACAAACCTTTTTGCCGTAGTGAGAAGCGTGAGTCGGCATACAAGTGCCGTCACCGGCGATATTAAACTTCTGAGGGTCGCCAAGTAATCCGCTTTTGAGGGAAGGTAGTACAAAAAGCTCTTTGAGAATGAGGTTTAGGGAAGCTTCAATTGAATCGGGGAGTTTGGCGTTGGAATACTTGATCACTCTTTTAACCAGCCGTTCAGAGAGGGTCGTAGACGGAGAGTCCATCTTTTGATTTTTCTTTCGTTTGGATTTGGGCTTACGACGAAAGCGAAGCAGGTTGGATTTGTGAAGGGCTCTGTCCTTCCGGATCAGCCTATCCATAAAATCATAAAAAGTACCAACGCCGGGAATGGGGTCTGCAGAAATACCATCGATCCTTGAAGAGCCTAGACAGGCGGGGACGAACCCGGAAAGAATAGCAAAGAAGGGTTCTGAGCGCAATGTGACAACCCAGGCAGGGATGCTGGTCACTCCCTTAAAAGCCATAAGAATTAGAGAACGAAGCATGGCAACCGCATCTTTGGGAGGTGCCCCTTGAGTGGAGGAAGAGTAGTAGGTTTGAATAAGAGGGACGATGGCGGAAAGGTCAGCATTCCAGAGCTTAGCGATGTAAGGGAAGTTGGTAAAAACGGTAACATGTTGATGGGTGTCGAGATAGAATTTTGACAATAAAGAATGTACAAAGTCCTGATATTGAGTATGGGAGTATTTAATAGACAACAAAAATAAATCACTCCTTTGTTTGTAATCAGTAGGAAAACCCACTCATCGCAATTTTTAGGGTGATTTCGTAAAGTCAAGTGTTATTTTCGAGAGATATGGTTGATTATATTTGTTTTACTAGCGATATGTAGTTATATCTATATAAATCGCTTAGTAATGAATAACGAGAACTTTTGAGGTGAAATGAAAAAATCGCCATCGCTGGCGATATTGAAATTGAAGCCTTTTGAGTTTTCGAATACGCTAA
>NZ_AGAF01000215.1 GCF_000224515.1 Desulfosporosinus sp. OT
TACAAATGTTTTGAGGTGTTCAATATTAAGAGGAGAGAAATAATTTGAGAAAAATAGGGATCGTTATGGATTCTACGGGATATTTAACCCATGATATTTTAGAAAAACTACAGATTCGCATTGTACCCCTCAACGTTACCATCGGAGATGAAACATTTCCCGAACCAGAATTATCTAATGATATCTTATTTGAAAAATCGAGTCATATTTCGGGTTTGTCCACAACCTCACAACCGTCTGTCGGTGCATTTCTCCAAACCTATGAATCCTTATTTTCTGAAGGGGTTGAGGAGATTGTCAGCATTCATCTCTCAGCAGCTATTAGTGGCACATTACGTTCAGCTCAGATGGCAATCGACCTAGCTTCCAACCCCAATATTCATCTCTTTGATTCCAGGTCCGCTGCTGCGGGACTTGGTGTTCTAGCTTGGGCTGCGGCAGAATGGGTAGAGCAAGGGCTCATCGTATTAGAAATTTTGAATAATCTTCAAATTCTCAGGCAACATACCGAACTTTATTTTATTGTCAATACCCTGGAAAACCTGCGTAAAGGTGGTCGAATTGGAGGGGCGGCAGCTTTAGTTGGTACCTTGTTGCAAATAAAACCAATCCTTTACTTTAATCAGAAAGCAGAAATTGACGTTTTTGATAAAGTGCGTTCTCGTACAAGGGCTTGGCAACGTGTACTGGACGAATTAATCAAGACATTATCTAACGGAAAACGGTACCGTATTTGTGTTATTCACGTTAATGTTCCTAAAGAAGGAGCAATTCTGCTAAACGAACTTCAGACCCGTTTTCCAGAACATGATATTCGATTATTCGAGGCTGGGCCAGTCATTGCAACCCATGTTGGACCTGGTACTTTGGGTCTTGCGTTTCATCCTTGGCCGTTCCCCTAAAGTTATCACATTTAATCTCTGAAAAAATCAAGTAAGGTGAATAGGTGGAGTTATCGAACCCCAACTTGCGGAACAACTCTTGTATAGAAGGAAAGGCGGATTTGATTGGTATTGCTAGAGCGATTCATGACGATTCAAAATGGGCGGAGCGCGCTGCAGAAAGTCTGAAAAATGATTAAATATTCAATTAGACTTTATGAAATTAATCGAAAAGAGATTATTGTGGTTAAAGTAGGGATTCACAGTAGAATTGTAATAATGTTACTAGATTGTGAATATATTCATTTTCTATAGACAAGTTCATTAGTTCAATGGTATGTTTAATGTATTAAATATGCATGAACCATAATTCACTGGTCTTTCTCAATATACAGTACATTGAGACCTAACGGTCGAATCCCTCAAGTCCGTGAATCCGTGCATATATTTAACAATTAAACTCTCGCTTAAACGGTCTAAAGAATTTGAACTCTTGTACCTCAGTGCAGTTCCGTCAAAAAGAACCAGTTATAAATCTTTTTGAAATAAAAAAACGAATACCCTTCTACCAGTGAACTTTATGATAAATGTTCCAAGGAAAATTGACTTTCATATCGAATACTAATTATAGGGAATTATCCCCTCGAATTTTTCGGTGTTGGTGTGGCAACTATCATTCTCGAAATTTTAAGGAGGTATTTCCTTTTTTTAAGAGTAAAAATATTTTGAATATTCCTATACAATCTGAAAACGGCAAAAGAATAATTACAAAACAGTTTATTTTTTAAAAAAAAGAAAATAAACAAAATATTTAAAAAAATTCGGAAAGTTTGCAGGATTATCCAAA
>NZ_AGAF01000214.1 GCF_000224515.1 Desulfosporosinus sp. OT
ATGGATGTCCAGGAGCGACCAAAGACCATGACTTGAACAGGGATGTTCAAGGTCAGAGCAGCGCCCGAAGACACTGTCTTCGACACGTATTAACCATCTTGCAGGATGGCTGGCTGCAGGTTTTTCTTAGCCACTTGGACCGGATCTTTATCTTAGCATTTTCAACTTGCGCTGTCAATGACTAATTTGCCTGATCCAGATTGACTAGCTCGAGGTTTCTACCCCTTACTTGTTCAATCGTTGTGCGTCTTTGTGGCGCTCAGTTATAGTACCATTTTCACTATATGATGTCAACTATTATTTCATAAGATCCTGCTTTTTATTCACCTTTTCTACTTAATTTTAAAAAACTTTTCTAAAAAAATGATTTGTTAGCAATATATTATACAGATACCATGTTTAGCGAGATATTAAAATAATCCATCGACACCGTACTATATCGTAAGGCAAACAACCACTTACCCTCATCGACTTCCTCCAAAGTCGCTGCCACTTTGCTCCTATTAATTGCCCACAAAAGTAAGCTCCAACTAGTATGGGAAATGTCGTCCAGTGCCATCCAAGGCCTAGCCAGATACGTAGAAAAACAATTACAGGCACCGAAAAATGAACGGCTAGAAGCCATTGCCATGAGAACTTGTTAACATTCTCTCGCCAATATCCAAATGGAATATTCAACAAAACTACCACCATAGAAACAACAATCCAAACTAAAACCATATGCACCCAACCCTCCATCACAAAGTATTCTTGGTGTAAAACAATTTCTTTTCTAAATTTATGTTTACTATGCACCTTCACACAATATACATAAGTGATAAACTTCGCGAGAGGAGCGTGCTGCAGAATGTTCCAGCGGCCGATCGTTCTATTTATTCGAAAAACCTGGTTTTTAGGCGCTATCATAACATTACTTATTTTATTAATTGGAGCCGGGTCACTTAGATTAAACTCTGTATTCTCTTCCGACCTAAAGAATAAAATTATTGTCATCGATCCTGGACACGGAGGAGCCGACCCAGGAGCACAGAATTCAGGACTCAAAGAAAAAGACATAAATTTAGATATTTCTCTACGTTTACGTAAGGTTTTGGAATCTAAAGGCTGCAAAGTTATTCTGACTCGCGAAGTGGATAAGGATTTTTTTCTTCCGGGATTTGTCCAAGGACGTATGGCAAAACGAGCAGAATTGAACCAAAGAATTAATTTAGCTTCGAAAAATAACGCCGATTTATTTATTAGTGTGCATACTAATAGTTTTCCTCGACGAAATACCTATGGGATGGAAACCTATTACCATTTAAAATCTGCAACGGGCAAAGCATTGGCAGAACTTATTCAAGAGCAGCTCACTCGCCTTCAATCTGATAACAAACGCAAAGCTAAAGCGGGTGACTATTACCTTATCAACCAAACGAAAATGCCGGCTGTGATCGTAGAAGTCGGATTCATCTCCAATCCCCGGGAAAGAAAACTATTGTTATCGAACAGCTACCGAGACTTGATAGCTGAAGCTATTGGGACAGGAATTGATCAATACTTCAAGGACTTCCCGCTAGGAGTACGCGAAATCGTGCAAACAGTATCATCACAAGAAGGTCCCCCCTCTGCTGGCAACGATACCTATAAACTCTACTTTTTAAACTCTGATCTAGAAAGCCTCGTTCCAGAAGATCGCCAAATTTGTCAATCAGTATGGGCAAAACTAAACCTTACCCAAAAAGCAAACCTCATTTTGGGTGAACTCCTTAAAGGCCCTCAGGGGGTCACAAATACGCGCACGCTTGCCCTAAAAACAAAAATCCTTTCTTTAACTATTCAAAAGGGTATAGCAACTATTAATTTAAGTAAGGATATCCAGGACGATTTCCCTGGGGGAGCTTTAGAAGAAGATATGACTATCAAGTCTATCGTCTGGTCGATGACGCAAATTCCTGGAATTAATGGCGTGCGTATACTGATCAATGGTGAATTTGGAGACACCATTGGCGGGCACATCTTCTTAGATCATACATTTAGTACTCAACCATTAAATGAAGTTAACTGAAGACTCTTGAGTATCCCCATTTTAAGCATTGTTGTTGTTATATTAATTTCTTAAGTTATTATAATCTTCAGAACAAATGTTGTCTTTTGACTCAACTGTAGTATAATACTACTAAGATATTATAGAGTGTAAGAAGTAGCAGCATCTAAATATGCAACCTACTTAATTATAGGATTTCAAGTAGCTCAGTTTCATATCCCCCAACCTACTTTCAGTGCCCAGATTGTGGTATTGCGCTTAATGCTTTACCTTCTAAACGCTTCCGACTCCACTTAATCCCCCTTCATTCCCTTTGTCTACGCCAGCACACCGTGGATTTGTGCTTTGGCGTAGATTTTTTAATTAAATTACTTCATGAAAACACGAAAGCCCGGGATTATCCCGGGCTTTCGTGTTAAAAGCAAAATATTTCAAAAGGTAATACTTGGAAATCAGAGAGCACTGATCGTTATTTTGCAGTCGATACATAATCTTGTGGTTGGATATAGAATTCGATTTCATAACGTTCACTTAACCATTTCGCCTTCCATTCATCCAATAACAAAACGGCATAATTTTCATCTTTATCCATTACTACCGTACTCATGCTGGACTCTGTAAGAAGCTTAATCGTCTTTTCGTTTTTCTCAACCCAACGCACAATTTCAAAAGGAAGCTGTTGAATATTAACCTGAACACCATATTCTTCACGCAATCGATATTCTAGCACTTCAAACTGTAATTGTCCGACAACACCGATAATCGGAGCCTCTACTCCCACATGGAGATCACGAAAAACATGGATAGCTCCCTCTTCTTGTAGTTCTTGAATCCCTTTGATAAATTGTTTGCGCTTTAAGGCATTCGAGATATTGATGCGAGCAAAGTTTTCCGGACTGAAGAAAGGCATGGCTTCAAACTGAAGTCCGTCTTTTTCAGTGAGAACATCCCCAATTCGTAATAGTCCACTATCATGAACTCCTATAATATCGCCAGCATACGCCTCATCGAGAATAGTTCGTTCTTGGGCAAACAACTGCTGAGGCTGGGCGAGCCGGAGCCGACGATGGGAACGCGTATGAATCACATTCATGCCTCGTTCATAGCGACCTGAACAAATCCGGATAAACGCAATGCGATCGCGGTGCTGAGCATTCATGTTAGCTTGAATTTTGAAGATATACCCAGAAAAACTTGGGGTCGCTGGATCTAACTCGCCCATATTCGTACTGCGAGGTTGTGGGGCGGGTGCGAGCTCTAGAAAACTGTGCAAAAAGTTGGGGACACCAAAGTTATTGAGTGCACTCCCAAAAAAGACTGGCGTCACCTCTCCATGATCTACTCGTTCCTGAGAGAAAGCATTTCCAGCCAAATCTAAAAGTTCTATTTCATCATTAAGCTGGTTAAGAAGGACCTCTCCAATACCCTCCTGTACATTTGGATTACTGAGGGCCCCGGATACAAGTGGTTTAGCGCTGGCTATGGACTTTTTATTTCCTTCAATAAATCGCTCGACCTGCCCTGTACGTCGGTCATAAATCCCTTTAAAATCTGGACCCATACCAATCGGCCAATTCATGGCATACGATTCAATCCCAAGAACCTTTTCCACTTCATCCATCAAATCCAGAGGATCTTTCGCATTACGATCAAATTTATTAATAAATGTAAAAATCGGAATCCCTCGTTTACGGCAGACGTGAAACAATTTTTTCGTCTGAGTTTCAACCCCTTTGGCGGCGTCAATCAACATGACTGCACTGTCGGCTGCCGTCAGAGTACGGTAGGTGTCTTCACTGAAATCTTGGTGACCGGGTGTATCCAAGATGTTAATGACGTACCCCTGATAATTGAATTGGAGAGCGCTAGATGTAATAGAAATACCCCGCTGCCGTTCAAGCTCCATCCAATCCGACGTAGCATAACGTTCCGCTTTTCTAGCTTTGACCGAACCAGCTTCTCGAATTGCGCCTCCAAAGAGAAGCAGTTTTTCCGTTAATGTCGTCTTTCCTGCATCAGGATGAGAGATGATAGCAAATGTTTTGCGGGAATTAATTTCTAAATTTAAATCCGTCTGGTTCAATTTGTTTAACTCCTTAACTTATCTTTTGCATACATCCTATTCGCAATATACACATTAGACTTCAAATATTGTAAGAATTTATTATACCATGTCTCAATGTATCTCCTCAATCGATTTCGTATTTTTCTACAAGACTATTAAACACTTCTTAAGTGAATAGTCAAAAAGACCCGAACTATCATTTTGCAAACCAATCTCAAAAATGGAAAAGCGCTCAGATAGTTGATCTGAACGCATTACAAAATATCCCTCTTTTGTTAAGCAATTTTATGGCGTCCACTTCCAAATATCAGAAGGAATTGATCATCTCACGTAGAATTTGTTAACTTAGCTAACGCAGATAAAGGAGGATGGGGCCATGTCTTTATTTGAGGCGCTGTTTGATATTCTAAGCCAAGACGGCTGGGAATTTGATTTTGACCAAAAGAATGAAATCATCAAACTTGAGATTTCTGGCGTTAACACTGACTTCCATGTATTTCTGCTTGTTGATGAGGAACAAGAGTCATTACTATGTAACACACACATCAAAAGGAAAATCCCACATGCCAAGCGTCTTGAAGTATGTGAATTTATGAACCGTGTAAATTATGAACTAGCCAATGGTAATTTTGAAATGGATATGGATAACGGAGAAATTCGGTATCGTACATTCCTGGACCTTGCTGACGCGGAGCCTTCAAAAGATCAGATTCAAAATATTGTTTGGAACGGTATACAAGGATTTGACACATATTATCCTGGAATAATAAAGCTCGTGCACTGGGATTACAGCGCAGAGGAAGCGATGACTTGTTGTACTGAGGATGACCCTTAAAAAAAGAGCCTATTTCATTGGTACAATATAAATAAATATCATAATGAAATGCAAAATACTGCCCGTTGCAATAAACAGATGGAATATTTCATGAAAACCAAAGCGTTTCGGAAAGAAATCAAAAATTTTAGTTGCGTATATAACAGCACCCATTGTATAAGCTACTCCACCTACGGCCATAAGAATTATTGCGCCGATCGGTAAATGTTTAATAAGTTGTAAGAAAGGAACCAACGCAATCCAGCCAAGCGAGACATAAAAAGCAGCTGAAACATAGCGAGGTGCATGGATAAACCAAATTTTCAAAGCCATTCCGACAATGGCTAAAGTCCAAACTGCAGAGAGCATCGCCCAACGCCATGCCCCTTCCAATCCGTAATAAAAAACTGGTGTATAGGAGCCAGCAATTAAAAAGTAAATCGCTATATGATCTAACCTCTTCAAGAGAAGCTCTCTCTGAGGTGTGGTCTGAACCCAATGATAGACCGAGCTAGCCCCATAAAGCACTATCACACTAAACCCATAAATCGTCATAATGACGAGTTTCGAAATATTGTTTTTACAAATTAATATTAAAAATACCAGCCCAATAATCGCTCCCACAAATGGAATGAAATGAGTCCAAGTGTTCACCGGTTCCTTCATTTTCAAACTCACGTTCCGGCCTCCTATACTGATCTCTCATATGTTAAATCCTAGTAATAGTTTAAACCTTATAGTAAGGAAAATCAACCTACGCATGGCTCTTGCCTATTTGATATTAAAAAATTACACCTAAATTCTGTGAACCCTTAACCCATTATTTTGAGATAAACTATATTCGTTTAAAGGTCTCTGCTTAACAAGCAAGACCTTTAATTGTTTTCCTTCTCATCCAAATAAGGTAAGCTCTCTATTTTGTAGCAATAATTACCTGACTAATTAAATCACTCTAACACATAATAAGAATGTTCCAGTACACACACAAATTTAAAGGAGGGTACCTATCATGGCAGGAGAAAGAAACACAAATACACCCGCAGCTCAAGGAGCCTCACAACAGTTGGATCAATTCAAGTATGAAGTAGCAAATGAAATGGGCCTTCAACTCGGGGGCGACCGAACAAGCCGCGAAAATGGTTCTGTTGGCGGCCAAATGACTAAGCGGATGATTCAATTTGCCGAAGAACATCTTAAAGGTGGCAGCAAAATCTAACAATAATCCGTTTTCCAAAAGGACATACGGATTACAAATAAGAGGGATATCGAAAGATATCCCTCTTATTATATTCAGGGCTATCTTAAACGAACAAGTTAAGAAGTGTCCTCATCACGCCGACGAGGCGGTGCAACCAAACGGTTCACTAAATAGGCTACGCTAATTCCCAAAGCTGTATCAATGATACGATTAAACGCATAATCTAACGGTTTGCCTTTGATATTAACCGAAATGGCAATAAATACTATACAAGCAATTGTCATTGCCTTTTGCCATTTTAAATATTTTAGAATTGCCATGGTTAGAATTAGCCCTAACCCTGTCCACAAGGGGCTTCGCACAGCCACCAGTGCAAATAGATAACCTGTTAGGGCACCAACGATCGTTCCTTGCATACGGTGAACTCCCGATATTAATGAACCTTCAACCGTAGCTTGCATTGCAATCACGGCTGCAATGGCACTATAAAACGGGTGCTGGAATTTAAATAATTCAGCAATCCAAATACATAAGGCAACTGCGATTCCTGTCTTAATAATTCTCCAACCAATCATTGGTGCTCCTTACTATAAAGTATTGGGTTCTTACGGAATTGTAATTTTTACTAATGTAAAATCAAAAAAAGAATAGGAGCCATGTCGCTCCTATTTAATCGTACCATCGGTTTCTTCCAGGTGTTTTTTCTTCGAGGCCAATTGAGCTTTAACATCCTTGATTTGATGTGAGCTAAGCTCTTCAGCATTTTCAGCTAAAAACTCTTCGTTTTTATGAATGTTTCGAAGGGTCAATTCAATCTTCTTTAACTCTTCATTCTTATCTTTATTGCCATCGTGTCTGGGCATGATCATCACCTCAAGCATAGTTTATCCAAAGATGATGTATTCATTCTCCTTGTAAAATGATGATTTCCAGCATAATAGTAAAGAAGCAAAGCAAAATAACAAAAAAAAGAACCGCAAGCGGCTCTTTGATTAAGACAGATTATTGTGCGGTTGTATGTTATCCTACAACGGAATACCCAGCATCTTCAACAGCTTTAACAAGACTCGCCCGTTCAGCGTCACCCGTTACAACGGCTTCTTTGGCTGCAAGATCGACTTTAACGCTTTCAACACCACTTACCCCTTGCAGAGCTTTCTCAGCTCTCATTTTGCAATGGTTACAAGTCATGCCTTCAACCTTAAGAATGATTTGGCTCATTTTTTTCACCTCCTTTATCAGAAGTCAGAGGTCAGAGGCCGAAGGCCAGGTGACAAACAACTTCCATAAATAACAAGTTTTATATCCTTCCTCTCAAGGAGCATGTTGCAACTTCAGAGAAAAACAAACAATGGATGGTTCTTTGCTATCATTCACTAACCCTATTGAAAGAACCCTACAAATTTAATCTATCAGTTTCTCGTCATACCTTCTCAACATCAGAGAACTGGTCACAACAGACACAGAGGAGAAGGCCATGGCTAGTCCTGCCCACTCAGGCGGTAACAGCTTCCCGGTTAAGGGATACAGGATGCCAGCGGCAATTGGAATACCGATGGTATTGTAAATTAAGGCCCAAAAAAGGTTTTGCTTAATTTTATGGAGTGTTTTTCGCCCTAAACGAATAGCCCTCTCCACATCAAGGAGATCATTACGAACCAAAACAACATCCCCTGTTTCCTTGGCAACATCGGTCCCTGAGCCGATAGCAATTCCAATATCGGATTGAGCTAAAGCCGGAGCGTCATTAATCCCATCCCCCACCATGGCCACCTTAAAGCCTTGTTCTTGATATTTCTTAATAATATTGATCTTATCTTGTGGCAAGATTTCGGCAATAACTTCATCAATCCCAACCTGATCGCCGACCAGATGAGCGATTTTTTTGTTGTCTCCCGTAATCATGAATGTCTTTAAACCTAACTGGTGTAGTCGATTAATGGCTTCTTTTGTGCTCTCTTTAATAACATCTGCTAGGGCAATTAGCCCAATCACGCGGTCGCCTAAAGCAATAAAACTAGTTGTTCTGCCCGATTCAGCCAGACGCTGAAAATCTATTTCCGCTTCTTGGACATTTACGCTGTGCAAGTTCATCAGCTTAATATTTCCAATGAGCAATGGCTGTCCTTCAAAGGTGCAAGTTACACCATAACCTCCCTCTTCTCTGTAATTCGCCACATCTTGGATTGCCAGGTGTTCTTTCTTGGCCTTTAAGACAACCGCCTGGGCCAACGGATGAATAGAGGGATTTTCAGCTGCTGCCGCAATTTTAAGAACATCTTGTTTCGTATAGGAGGCATAGGGTACAATCTCGGTCACTTCCGGAGTTCCTTTAGTTAATGTCCCCGTTTTGTCAAACCCAACAACTTGTAAGTGAGCAATTCCTTCAAGTACCGCTGCCGATTTAAATAAGATACCTCGGTTTAATCCTACCCCGCTGCCAACCATGATCGCCGTAGGAGTAGCTAGTCCCAACGCACAGGGACAAGCGACAACTAAAACAGCGATAGCAGCCGTGAAGGCAAAAACGAACGTACTATGCAACGCGAAATACCATACTAAAAAAGTGATGAGTGCTATAGAGACAACCGTTGGGACAAAGTAATTAGAAATGGTATCTGCTAGTCTTTGAATCGGAGGTTTTACCCCTTGGGCATCTTCGACCATTCTGATGATTCCTGAAAGCACCGTATCCTTACCAGTTTTGGTTGTCTTAACTTTAATACTTCCCGAACGATTAATCGTAGCCCCAATCACAGGGGCCCCCACGCCTTTGTCGATAGGAATGGATTCTCCAGTCAACATCGCCTCGTCTATACTGGCTTGTCCCTCGATAATTTCACCGTCTACTGGTATTCTTTCCCCAGATTTAACGATGACAATATCATCAATTTTCAAATCGGACGCGGCTATTTCCTTTTCTTCACCATTCACAAGCAAGTGGGCCTTATCAGCCTGTAACTCTAACAGGCGTTTTAATGCCTGACCAGCCCGCCCTTTCGCTTTAGCTTCGAGGTATTTTCCAAAGCGCACAAAGGTAATCAGCAAGGCAGATGTATCAAAAAAATTAGGTCCTTCGAAAAATATAGTTGGAATGAACATATGCAACGTCGTCATCAAACTATACCCATAAGAAGCTGTGATCCCCAACGCAACCAGAACATCCATATTGGCTGAACGGTTTTTCAAGGCGTGGTAAGCTCCACGATAGAATGTCCAACCAGCCGTAAACTGGACAATAGTTGCCAAAGCAAGGATCGTATACATTACAGTTCTCGACATAGGGAGATACATAAGAGGCATAATAGGCAAAGCCAGAACTGCACTAAAAATGAGCCAATTACGCTGTTTGATCGCAATTCGATCGTCTTGGTTTTCATCCTTATTCTCCATAGGGATATATCCAGCATCTCGCACTAGTTCGAAAATATTTTTCATATTGACGACACTTGGATCAAACTCTACAGCGACCGTTTCGCTCGCGAAATTAACAGCAACGCTTTGAATACCTTGGGTGGCTTTCAGCTTTTTCTCAATTGTCAGAGCACAATTTGCACACGTCATGCCACTCACTTTAAATTGTTGCTTTCCTCCATTTTCACTTTGAGCTGTATACCCCAGATCCTTGATCTTGGCAAGGAGGGCATCTTCCTCGACCAATTCAGGGTCCATTTCGACTGTTAATCTTTCCGAAGCAAAATTAACGGCAACTGCTTTAACTCCGGGCATCTTTTGGAGACCCTTTTCAATGGTTAATGCGCAATTTGCACAGGTCATACCACTAATTTTAAACTGTTGCTTTTGCGCTTCTGCGTTAGATGCGGAAGATGTCATAGGAATAATGCTAGGGGCTGGAACCTCTGATTCTCCCGGTTTCACAAAGTCTTCTGAGATATCCTCAGACTTCTCCTGTTCCACTTCAGTATCGGCCAGCTTTTCCAGCGAATAACCAGCTTCCTCAATTTCTTTACGGATGTCAGACAAATTGACCATATCAGGGTCCCAATAAAAGGTCGCCTTTGAATCGTCTAAGGACACACTGACCTGCTCCACACTCGGAAATTTTTCTAAAATTTTAGTGACATGGTTGACACAGTGCTGACAGCTCATTCCATAGACTGGAATTTCTTTTTGCTCACGAATCGCTTGTTTTGTCATTTTTATCCTCTCCTAAACGAGGCTTTTATTCTAAAAGACATCCCTATCGAATCATACGAAATATAGTTTTCAGGACCTCATCGACAACCTGTTCATCTCCGGCCTGAAGTTGTTCCTTAACGCAGGATTTCATGTGTTTTTCCAGGAGTAATCGGGCAGCTCCATCTAATGCAGATTGTGCGGAGGCAATTTGATTTAAGACATCATCACAATAAACGTGACGTTCGATCATCCCCTTAATCCCCCGTATTTGGCCTTCAATGCGATTCATTCGAGTCACAAGTTCTTTAATCGTTTTATCATCATGATGACTCGTCCGTTCGCCTTGATTCTCGCCATCACTCTGACAGAGAGAACATGAGTGGACTTTTTCTTCCGAATTCATTTAATCACCTCGCTAATTAATATAGTATACCCCCCTATACTATAAGTCAAGTTTAGTATATTAGTATTAAAGCACCTAATCTTCGCATGGAAGTTCGCTATGGCAAAAAGATTCATGTCCATGACATGAATCTTTCATCTTATAATTTTCTTATTGTGTCCATTCATTCTAGCTTTACACTATGCACCATTACTAATTTACTTTATACGTGCTATGTGACCGATGAATTTCTGATCCCCTTACTTTGACAGACTTTTTACTGTTCGCCCTCTTCCGGAACAATACAAATAAATGTAAATGGTTGATTTCCTTGGTTTGAAAACTGATGTATCTTATTCCCTGGAACGTAAGCATAAGAACCTGCTTCAAGCTGATGATCTATTCCATCCAAATGAAGTATACCTTTTCCATTTAAAATGTAATTAATATGAGGCCATGCATGGCTGTGTTTGGGCGTGTACCCGTCGACCTCTAACTCGAAGACCCGCATAACATTCCCCTCCCAGCCTTCCTGGGGAGAAATAAGAACTTTTTTAATGACATTTTTCAGGGAATCCCCTTCAAGTTTCACCCCTTGGACATCGCTCTCATGTGCAACAATCATTATTTATTCGACCTCCTCTTGATTGACTATTGCATACATTCTGCTTCTTTCCCAGAACTCCTCCCCGAATTAAAGCATTCAAAATATTTTTAGTGTTTATAACACTACCTATAATTTCCCAGTCACTTGTTAAAGCAGTACTGCCAGTCCTTAATTACCTTGTGATCCGTCTTTTTTCAACCTAAATTCCCGGCGCAGGCATATCTGGACCACTAATATGATGACAATGTCCAGCATCAACCGAAGTATAAAAGTCCCAATCATGTACATGTTGGTTATTGGGTAACGGAATCGCGGGTCCGGAAACCGCTTTATAGTAATGAGAATGTCCATGTTCGTACATTACCCAGCTTTCTGAGTGATGAACATGGCTTCCAACCATTGTCTGAACAGCTGGCCCTGTAATGTCCAGGCATTGATGTGCATGTCCCTGGTCACAGGACGTATGCGTGACACTCCCATGATTATGAGCAGGCTCTGATTTAACGTGTGAATACATTAAAATTCCTCCTTCTTACCGGTTCCATCTTTAATACTAGGTTAAGTACCATCCCAGTTTATGTTGAGAGCATTTATCTGGTGCAAAGGGCTTGCCTCGCTAAAATGTCCATCTGAAGGTTCTTAAAGAATTTAAAAATTATTTTTAAATTAATCGTTGAATTTCATAATTATTAAAATTTTTAGAATATATACTAATTCAAGCAATACACTTGTATAATTAATTGGTTTAAATACCCAATTAAGTCATCATATGTAAAGAGGGGGAAATAATGGAATGTCTCTACAGTGGTTTAGGATGCCGAGAGATGTGGTATTCGGAACAGGTACGTTAGAGTACCTGAAACAAGTTAAGGGTTCTAAAGCTTTTATCTCAATGGGCAAAGGTTCGATGAAAACTAACGGGGTATTAGACCAAGTGCTAAGTTATCTAAAAGAAGCGGGAATTGAGTCCACCGTATTTGACGGAGTCGAAAGTGACCCTTCGATAGACACTGTATATCGTGGGACAGTAAAGATGAAGGAATTCGCACCTGACCTAATTATTGGCCTAGGTGGTTGTTCTTCTATCGATGCCGCTAAAGCTATGTGGGTCTTCTATGAATACCCCAATCTTAAATTCAAGGATATTAAAGATCCCTTTACCATACCCGAATTGCGCAAAAAAGCTAAATTTATTGCTATTCCTTCTACTAGCGGTACTGGCACTGAGGTAACCTGTGTAGCTGTAATTACTGATAACCAAACAGGTATCAAATACCCCTTAGCTTCTTATGAAATAACACCCGACATTGCTATCGTCGATCCAGAAATTTGTAAGACGATGCCTCCTAACATCACGGCAGATACTGGTATGGATGCCTTGTCCCATTCTTTTGAAGCGTATGTTTCAACCATGGCCAGCGACTATACCGATCTTTTTGCCATAGAATCGATTAAAATGATTTTTCAATGGCTGCCAAAAGCGTATGACAATGGCGAGAATATCGAAGCTAGGACTAAAATGCATGTTGCCCAAAACTTTGCCGGTCTTGCCTTTAGCAACGCTATCTTGGGACTCGTGCATAGCATGTCCCACAAATGCAACACTAAGGTCCCCCTTTCACACGGACGGTGCAATGCCATCCTGATGCCACCTGTAATTCAATATAACGCTAAAACGGCCGGCTCTCGTTATGCGGAAATTGCTCGGAATCTAGGATTAGCTGGTTCTAATGATCAAGAACTCGTTGCATCGTTAGTCGAAACATTACGAAAGATGAATGCATCGTTTAGTATTCCATCAAACCTTAAAGAAGCAGGCTTATCCGAAGCTAGTTTCTTAGCCGAGCTGCAAGAAACTGCCGAAGCCGCGTTAGGTGATCCCTGCACTGGCATGAATCCAAGAAAACCATCTGTGGAGGATATTATGGAAATTTACAAAGCAGCTTACTATGGAAATGATGTAACTATCTAATTAATAAGTCCTTACTTCAACTAAGAGTAAACGTATTTCTAAGCCAATTGTGAATAGAACATCAGTCCAATACGAACCCATGCAGAGTGCCCGATACATGCACTTTACATGGGTTCGTTATTATCTAATGGTTAGTTTTATCGGAAGGTGGCTATCTTTTGTTTAGTAGGGTAATCTAGAAGATATAAATGCTTACTATAGGAGGATCACCGTGTTCAAACGTTTACTCTGGGTCATAACGTCAAGTTTGCTCATCTTGAACTTAGGCTGCAACAAAATATGGTCATCCTTACCTTTACCCAAGGACATCGCTCCCCCTCAATCTCAGTCTCAATCTCAGTCTCAACCTAAGTCTCAAACCTCATCTGATGCAAGCACTGTCCCACAAGGGCTCATTGGTCTTCCTCTGCCGCTTTCCCCATTTTCCAAAGTTACACCCGCTGATATGACTCAGCTTGAGCATGTCGTTGTTGACCTTATCAATGAAGACCGCCTCAAAGCAGGTCTTTCTATTGTCACCTGGGATGAGACGGCTGCCAAATCAGCCCGTCAACATGTCCTTGAAGAAGCAAATAACGGTTATATTAGCCACTGGGGAATGGATGGGGAGAAACCACAGCACCGGTACACTTTAGCAGGTGGACTCGATGCAGTGGATGAGAACGAAAGTGTTACGCTTTGGCTTGAAGGTGGCTTTCACGGCGTTTCCAAAGAGCAACTCAAAACAATCGTCTCTGAACATCAATCCGCCATGATCAACGAACAACCTCCCAATGACGGACATCGCCAAAACATTTTGGATCCTCATCACACAGGAGTAGGGGTAGCCCTTGCGGTCGGAAAATACGGTGTGGCGATGGCCCAGGAATTCACAAATAATTATTCTGTCATAACACAGCCTCCCCTGACGGCCACACCTGGTTCTACCATAACCCTCAAAGGAAAGATCAACCCAGGTTATAAAATCCAAGGAATTTATGGGGTTTGGGAATCACTGCCTAAGCCCATGACTCGAGAACAACTCATGCAAACCCATTCTTATTCTGATCCTTCTTGGGATAACCTGCATTTCTTTGCCAAACCACAGGGCAAGGGCTATTATATATCCACCCCCTCCGGGAACGTCTCTGCCCATGATATTAGTGTTGATAATCAAGGGAACTTTTCTATCCAGGTCCCCTTAGCAAACTTCCACGCGCTGGATTATCTAATGATTGAAATCACCCCAAATAATAAGCCGAAGGACACTTTCTACGCCGCTCAGTTTGTAATTAAACTTTAATTTTCCGCTAACTCGTATTTTTGCTTTATCTTGCAGTCAACCTGGCCTCCCCTAGGAAAGGCTCTACGCTTGTCAACGACGGGCTGGAATACCGATGCACGCGGGTTGCATTGAGAACAGCCAGCAGCGCCACACCGACATCTGCGAAAACTGCTTCCCACATATTGGCCATTCCCAAGATCCCTAACAGAATAAATCCTAGTTTAATCCCTAACGCGAAGAAAATGTTTTGCCAAGTGATCTTCTTCGTAAAATGGGCAATGTCAATTGCCGTTAAAAGTTTAGCTGGCTGATCTTGCATAAGAACCACGTCAGCAGCTTCGATGGCTGCATCCGATCCTAAACCACCCATTGCGATCCCGACGTCCGCTCGTTTCAAGACTGGGGCATCATTAATTCCATCCCCAACAAAGATGACTTTCCCTTTGCGGTCGCTTTCAGACATGAGTCTTTCCAGCCAACCCAGCTTATCTTGCGGCAATAAATCCGCATAATATTCATTAACCCCTAAGTCACTAGCCACCTTTTGAGCAACCCCTTGATGATCTCCCGTCAGCATGACAGTTTTTATGCCTGCTTTACTTAACCCTTCGATTGTATCCTTCGCATTAGACTTTATACGATCCGCAATCAGGATATAGCCCACATATTGACCTGATACCGCAACATGAACGATAGTTCCGGCCTTTTCCTGATCGCTATCCCCAGTAAACGAAATTCCGGCTTGCTGCAAAAGAGCAGCATTTCCGACAAGAACTTCTTGTCCCTTAATCTTAGCTTGAATGCCTCCCCCACTTATTTCCTTATAATCTTCAAGTGTCCCAACTTCGAGGGGGGATGAGTTATTCTGACGTATCGATTTGGCAATCGGATGATTGGAGTGAACTTCAGCCGTTGCTGCGATTTCCATAAGATATTCCGGACTAAATCCCTTTGAAGGTTGAAGCTTTATTACTTCAAAGACCCCTTGAGTTAACGTCCCGGTCTTATCAAAAACAACCGTCCTCACCTGAGTTAGAGCTTCAAGAAAATTAGCCCCTTTGACAAGAATACCGTGCCGCGAGGCCCCACCGATCCCACCAAAATACCCTAAGGGAACTGAGATTACTAAGGCACACGGGCAGGAAATAACAAGAATCGTTAAAGCGCGGTAAAGCCAATGACTAAATGACCCTGCCCCAAGAAGAGGCGGTATAATTGCGATTCCCAAAGCGGTTAACACCACTCCAGGTGTGTAATAACGCGAAAACGTCGTAATAAAATTTTCAGTCCGTGCTTTGCGCGCACTTGCATTTTCCACAAGATCAAGGATTTTTTGCATGGAAGACTCTGCATAGGGACGAGTCACTTGAACCGTTAGCACGCCACTAGTATTCATCATTCCAGACAATACGACGTCACCAGCTTCAACTTGTCGAGGAACCGACTCTCCTGTCAAAGCAGAAGTATCCACGAACGAGGATCCCCTCAGTACTTCTCCGTCCAGTGGAACCCGCTCCCCAGGCCGCACCAGGATTTGTTGTCCGACTTGGACATCTTCTGGTTCGACTTTCAGTACATCTAACTGGTGAATCAGATTCGCATAATCAGGTCGAACGCTCATTAAAGCCTGAATCGAGTGCCGAGAGCGATTAACCGCCAAGTCTTGAATATATTCACCAATGGTATAAAAGAGCATAACTCCAACTGCTTCAGGTAATTGGTGGATTCCAATTGCTCCAAGCGTGGCCAATGACATTAGAAAATTTTCGTCAAACAGCGCTCCGCGTGCCATATTTCGCATAGCTCTATATAACACTTCATAGCCAACTAAACCATAGGCGGTTAAATAGATGGTATATTCTAAAACCCAACTAGAGTTTGTCCAGAGCGTTGTTAATGCTAAACCAAACAAGAATAATGCACTAGCAACGATCATCCGCAATCTTTTCCATTCAGTCTGTTGGGAGTTTTCTTGCCGATCTAGATTCTTACTTTCCCGCTGATTGACAGGTCTTAATTTTACGCCCGGCTCAATTCTATCGACGATTCGTTGTGCCAGATCGAGAGCAGCTGGAGGTAAAAAAACAGTTTGGGTAGCAAAGTTCAAAGTCGTTTGTCCAATCGTTTCTTCAGCACAAAAGGCCTTCTCTATTTTAATGGCACAATTTGCACAACACAAACCATGCAAGCGATACTTAAGCCTCTTCTCACGATCTTCTTTTAGGTCATTTTTCTGGCTGCTTATTTTTTCCTGGACAGTCTGCTTCGAGTTTTTTAGTTGAATCGTTTGTTGCAGCTTTGTTGTTGTGCTCATGCTTTTCTCCTCCAACTATATTTATGAACGACCTTCTAAAATGTGCTCGATACCCTCACGATAAAGTGCCAAGACATGATCATCATCTAAAGAGTAAAACACCATCTTCCCTTCCCGACGGTATTTCACAAGATGGTTGCTCCGCAGAACACGTAATTGATGGGACGTGGCTGACTGGCTTAACTCCAAAAGTTCAGCCAGATCACAGACACAAAATTCACCTTTCGCTAAGGCATCCATGATACGAATCCGAGTAGGATCTCCAAGAGTTTTAAATAACTCGGCTAATTTATTAACTTGCTCTCCCGGAATGAGCGTTTTCTCAACCTCTTTGATCAACTCCTTATGGATACACAAGACCTCACAGACAGGACTGTCCGATGTTTCCTCAAGAGCTGCCATTGTGTTATTTTCAAGGTCTACTATCCTTTCAACCATCACAATCTCCCTCCAACGTATGATTATATGTTCATATGTCATTATATCAATTGACCCCCTTTAAATCAATTGCCTAGTATAAAAAATTAAAAAAAGTGCGACCCTCCTTTTGATAGAGAGTCACACTAGTTACCAATATATCAATTCTGTTATATAGCAAGGTCTTGTTTCCGACGGTTAAACTCCTCGGTGTCAATTTCCCCCTGAGCATATCGTTCACGAAGGATCAATAAAGCAGGATCATTTTGCTTATGAATGGCCCGAACCTTTTTACCGTGCCGTTTCAAGACAATAACAGCAAGAATAATAATAACAAGCATAAAGATCAACTGACAAGCAAATGGGATCAATCCAAACCACCCATGAGATCCACTTGCCATGAAACCTGGACCAAATCCATGCATTATATTACCGCCACCACGTATTACATTACTACCACCATACATCATCTTTAAATCCCCCTTATTTTAAGGCATTTTGGCGTTCGTTAAATTCTTCGGAGCTAATCTCGCCTCGTGCATAGCGTATTCGAACTATGTCGAGTGCATCTTGATGAGAATTTACCAATTTATGAAAATGACAGCCCTTCTGCTTACAGTGAAAATAGGCACCAATGCAAAGCAAAACTAGTAGAAACCCGAACATATAAAACATCCTTTCTCTCAGGTCTATTTTTCTTTTCATCCTGACCTAACTTTAGTATACAGATCATTTGCGAGCGATAGGTGAATATATTGTGAGTTTTACGTTAAGATTCATTAATGCGCCCTGATATTGACAATTCTCGCACCTCACGTATGATTGAATATAGATGAAAGGTAATAGATAAAAAGATACCTAGCTGAAAGGACGAGGCACGCGATGAAAGTCAAGATTTTCAGTTCCCCAGATTCTCGAATCTTAGAAAAGGAAGTCAATCAATGGTTAGAGGACAACAGCTGGCTTAAGGTGACCAACATCGCTCAGAGCACAGGAACCTCGACCGTTATTTCCATTTGGTACACTGAACCCAACGTCCCGATTCTCGGGTAAACTTTGTAAAATCCCAAGTAAGAAAAAGAGAAGCTATTGGCTCCCCGACTGAGCCAATAGCTTCTCTTTTTCTTACTTACCTGTGAAAGAATCCCCTGCTCAATCCGCATCAAAACCTACTTTATATGGTAATACTATTCTTACTAAACCAAGAAAATTGTTACAATTTTACGAAGGGACGGTAGTTTATGAAAGTTTCCCTCTTCGCCACCTGCCTCACGAATGCCTTCTATCCTGAAGTGGACCTGACAATGGCCAAAATACTAAAATACCTTGGGCACACTGTAGACGTTCCCGAGGGACAAGCTTGTTGTGGGCAAATAGCCTTTAATTCCGGTTATATTTCTGACGCTCGAGAGGTTGCCCGTACGCTCATTGATTCCTTTGAACACAGTGAAATCGTAGTCGGCCCAAGCGGCTCATGTATTGGGATGATCCATCACTATTACCCTTTTCTGTTTGAAAACGACCCTGTCTACCTAGCTAAAGCCCATGATCTTATTGGCAAAAGCTATGAATTTACCCAATTTCTTGTTGATATCTTGAAGCAACCCGATCTGGGCGCTAAGTATTCGGCGAAGGCTACCTATCATCCATCTTGTCACGCAACACGGTTTTTAGAGATCGTGGAACCTCCCTTGAAACTCCTTGAACATGTTAAAGGCTTGGAACTTCTTCCATTACCGGAAGCTCAACTCTGTTGTGGATTTGGTGGGACGTTCTCTGTGAAAATACCTAAAATCTCCGAAGCAATGGTCGCAGAAAAGGCTGAGCACGTTTTAGCATCCGGTGCAGATTTACTCCTAGGCCTGGATATGGGCTGCCTCATGAATATTTCTGGCTACTTAGAGAAAATCAACAAACCCGTTAAAACTATGCATATCATTCAGTTACTCGGGGAGGGAATGCAGGGATGACCATGTATAAGGAAATAGTAGAGAAACGAGTCGATAAAGCTCTGGCCGATGATTTTTTACGTAAAGCTACTCGTCGAGCGACAGACCGTTTGCGTCTTGGTAAATTCAAAGCAGCCCAAGATCTAGGGGATTGGGAAGACTGGCGCCTAGCCGGGGAGGCCATACGAACTCAGGTTGTCGCCAATCTTGACTTTTATCTTAAACAACTGATTGAGCAAGTTGAAAAAAACGGCGGGCATGTCCACCTTGCCAAAACGCCGGTAGAAGCCGTAGATATTGTTCGCAAACTAGTGCACGAACATGACGCTAAAAACGTCATCAAATCCAAATCTATGGTTTCCGAGGAAATCCACCTTAACTCTGCTCTAGAAAGTGAAGGAGTTAGTGTGATTGAAACCGACCTCGGAGAGTACATCATTCAAGTGGCTGGCGAACCTCCTTCTCACATCATCGTACCGGCAATGCATAAAACCCGGCAGCAGGTTGCTGATTTATTTGAACCCATCGCTGGCCACACTTTGAGTTCAGATACCCCTACTCTAACCAAATTCGTACGCCAGGAAATGCGAGAAAAGTTTCTTCACGGAGACATTGGCATTACTGGCTGCAATTTTGCCGTAGCAAATACCGGAAGTATTGTAATGGTTACCAATGAAGGCAACGGACGGATGGTTAGCACCCTCCCTCGCGTTCAAATCACCCTCATGGGCATGGAGCGCATTGTCCCCTCGTTTCGAGAACTCGACGTTTTGCTCAATTTACTAGGTCGAAGTGCAACAGGGCAACGACTCTCCAGCTATACAACGATCCTCACTCCCCCAAAGCATTCTTCGGATTCAGATGGCCCTGAGGAATTCCACCTCGTGATCCTGGACCATAACCGTTCGGAAATTCTGGGGGATACAACGTTTCGCAGGGCCTTAAACTGTATCCGCTGCGGAGCATGCTTCAACGTATGCCCCGTCTATCGTCAAATTGGTGGCCATGCCTATGGCTCTGTTTATGCTGGCCCCATTGGATCAGTGATCACGCCGCTATTAGAAAAAGATTGGGACAAATGGGGACACCTACCTTACTTCTCCACACTTTGCGGTGCTTGCACCGAAGGCTGCCCGGTTCGCATTCCTCTCCATGACCTCCTAGTAAAACTCAGAGCGCGCAAAACTCTCAGTGGGCATACTCCACAAATAGAGAAAAGAATTTTTCAAGGATACCGCTACATGTTTACCCACGAGAAAAGATTACGTCAAGCGCTTCGGATGGGTGCTCATTTACAGCGGCCTTTCGTTAAGCACGAACGAATCGTCGGCGGTCCACCCCCTCTCTCCAACTGGACTAAAAGCCGTACTCTTCCTATGGTTGCCTCCAAATCCTTCATGCAAATGTGGTCAGAACTGAAGCTCAGCGAAAAATCCTCCAATTCAGACCCAATTCAATAAGATGAGGTGAGAGCATGACAACTCCAAGCGATTTCATTAGTCAACTGGCGACAAAATTAGGGCGTTCTACCCCCTCTCAAACGCCCGACCCAGTGCCTATCCATGTTCCCGAATACCGATTGTCGGGCCCCGAGGAACGAGCGACGGTTTTTTTACACAATTGGCAAGCCTTGGGGGGCAAAGGAGCTATTGTTAAGTCAACAGACGAAACGGTCCAGTGCCTTAAAGAATGGTTTGGAGAGCTCCCTTTAGATCGCCCAGCCCAGCAAGCCATCGTAGCTTGGGACCTGCTCCCTACTATTGCCGAATCTGCCTTTACAACCTTAAACTGGCCTCTTGTCCGCTATCCTCAGTCTGCGTTGGATACGCGTGAGCGTTACGCAATCGCTGCTCAAGCAGAACTGGGCGTGACCGGTGCTGATTGGGGAATAGCTCTCTCCGGAACAGTTGTGATGAACAGCAATCCCCAAAGAGGACGGGCAGTAAGCCTGCTTCCTCCTCGCCATCTCACCTTTATCGAGACTTCTAAACTACAGGACAACCTTTTTGAGGTCCTAGAGGCAATTTCAGCCACAGGAAGTCCTCCCGCTGCAATCGAGCTGATCACCGGTCCCAGTCGGACATCCGACATTGAAATGGATCTCTCCATAGGTGTCCATGGGCCAGTTGAAGTTTGTGTTCTCTTAATTGAAGACGAATTAAAAGATTGAGCGTGTAATTATCCGATTCCCTAGTCTATAAAACCAACCTCACAACATGTTCTAAGCCGTCATCTATTAAGTTAATATAGAGTTCCGAAAGTTCCAACTCCCCTCCATCGAGCTCTAACCTACTTCCTCCGGTGTTCTTATGCAAAGGATTTTGAACTTGGATCTGATAAGTAGTCTGCTTAAATCGATAGGCCACTGAATACTCTCCCCAAGCCTTAGGAATACATGGTTTAAAATATAGACGTTCCCCACGACGCTGCAATCCTAAAATCCATTCTACCCCCGCTTGATACATCCAGCCCGCTGCTCCTGTGTACCACGTCCAGCCTCCCCTGCCAATATTAGGTTCAATCGAATAAACATCAGCAGCAATAACATAAGGTTCCACTTTATAACGCAAAACTTCACTGGGCGTCAGGGCATGATTAATAGGGTTTATCATTCGGAAGAGATCCCAAGCCTTATCCCCTTCTCCTAATTTAGCCCAAGCAATAATACTCCAGATTACACCATGTGTATATTGTCCACCGTTTTCTCGCACTCCAGGCGGATAACCTTGGATATAGCCTGGACTAGGATCAGTCTTTTCAAAAGGTGGAGTCAAAAGACGTACCAAGGAATATTCTCGATTCACCAGTTCTCGATCCACCGCCAGCATGGCAAGTTTTGCTTTTTCATAGGGTGCCGCTCCAGAAATCACAGACCAAGCTTGGGCAATAGCATCTATCTGGCATTCCTTATTTTCTGCCGAACCCAAGGGCTGTCCGTTATCAAAATAAGCCCTACGGTACCACTGTCCGTCCCAAGCCTTTTCGTTGAGATTGTTAGCTAATTCTTCAGCAATTTGACGATACTTAAATGCGCTATCTCCGGTCTCCCTGCGTTCACACAGTTCAGCAAATCCTTCTAGGATCGTATATAAAAACCATCCTAGCCAGACACTTTCCCCTTTCCCTTCACGCCCTACTCTATTCATACCATCGTTCCAGTCACCAGTCCCCATTAAGGGCAAACCATGAGAACCAAATTGCAAAGAACGTTCGATGGCTCGCAGGCAATGTTCAAAGAGAGATGCTCGTTCCGTCGATACTTTAGTTTCCGAATACCGTTCATCCTCATCCGGCCCCAAGGGGAGATCTTCCAGAAAAGATACTTCCTGAACTAAGAGTTCCTCGTCTTGTGTATGTTCCAGATAACGCAATACGCAGTAAGGTAGCCATAATAAATCATCCGAGAACTTCGTGCGAATCCCACGTTTTGTCTCTTCATGCCACCAGTGTTGCACATCCCCTTCTTGAAATTGATGGGCAGCATGGCGCAAGATTTGTTCTTTGGTCAGTTCTGGGAAAACATGTAGAACTGCTAAACTGTCTTGCAGCTGATCCCTGAACCCATAGGCTCCTCCAGCTTGATAAAAAGCAGACCTAGCCCACATCCGGCAACTTAAGGTTTGATATAACAACCAGCCATTGAGCATCAGATCCATACTCTTATCCGGAGTATCTACCTGCACACCCTTAACTAGTTGTGCCCAGAATTCCTGGACCTCTTGCAACTGTTTAGCCACAAACAGCGGTTCTGCATAGCTAGACGTAAGACTTCTCACTTCTTCACCTGAGCAGGCTTGCCCGAGAAGCACCAAGACCTGTTTTTCCTCCCCAGGTTCTAAGGTTAATGTTACTTGAATTGCCCCGCAGGCATTGTACATCATCCCACTAGAATTCGATAGAGCAACTCTAGAAAGAGCTGCCGGCTTTTTCAATGACCCATGGCGCCCCAAAAATTCGATACGATCCCCAGTCCAAGTCCGGTTGGGTTTTTCCCCCACCGTTTGAACCCAAAGAAAAGCCTTCCTGTCTGGGAATACTTCCTGGTAGGTGTTGCGAGCTAACAAAGCCCCCGAACTCTTATCGATCTCAGTGACGATAAACGGTGCATTGACCTCTCTTTGTACTCCCAACACCCACTCCACATAGTAGGTCAGTGAAATTTGACGAACCGCTTGCCCTAAATTTCTTAATGTAACCTGCCAAACTTTGAGGGAATCATTCAGGGGAACAAACACTAACCCTTCTTGAAAAATTCCATGACTTGTATGTTTGAAGCGGCTGTACCCCCAACCATGATAAACAGTATAGGGATCTTCCTCATGAATCGGGAAACAAGTCAGCGACCAAAATTCCCCACTGACTTCGTCTCGAAGGTAACATACTTCACCAGGCAGATCCATAACAGGATCATTGTTCCAAGGAGTCAGTTTGTTCTCCCGACTGTTTTCTGCCCACGTGTATCCTGCCCCTGATTCCGAAACCTGAGTCCCAAACGAAGGATTGGCTAAGATATTCGACCAAGGAACTGGAGTTAACTTGCGATCATTTAGGTAAATAGCGTACTCATGTCCCTCCGCTACGAATCCCCCTAATCCATTAAAAAACGCCAAGTCCTTATCGTAGTCGGGTGGCCCCTCCCGCTCCGAAGTCCAACAACTCTCTAGAGGCACAAAGGCTGCAGGTAGATTACTCTCTACTTTAGGGGCTGTCAGTTGTTTAGCCAAGTTTCCGCCGTTTGCTTGCAAAGAGATGCGAGCTACCGTAGAAAAGAGAATTTTATCTTCAATTGGCATAATGTTGGAAGAGCGAATAAAGACTCCTCCTGGCCGATCTAGAAAATCACGATCTGAACTAGCAAACACCAAGTGGCGCAAGGCCTCTGTGAGCGGTTGTTCGTAGCTCCCTACAAAATCGTTGAGGATCAACAAATCAACTTTAAGTCCTCTCAGTCGCCAATATTCATGGGCTAATAGAACAGAACTCACAAAATCTAGATTCTCTATCTCCGAGACATGAATAAGCACCAGCGGTATGTCCCCAGAGATGCCGTAGCTCCATAAAGCTGATTGTCCCTTTCGGTTGCGCATGATACTTTGTGCCCGCATCGTCCTCAAGGGGTTAAAATAGAAAATCTGGGAGAGCATCCACTGGTAGATGTCCGCTTGTCGAGTCGACAAGTTCAGATACCTCAGTTCAATCCTACTCCTGTTCCAAGCCAATTCCAAGGTATGCTCAACTTGATGGGGGGAGGAAAGATGCTGAACCATCGTTAGCACCTGTTCTCTAGTTTCGGCAACCCCTGTTACAAAAGTTAGGCGAACTTTTTTGCCCGGAGGGACTTCTACTCGCCTTCTCAGCGCTAATATTGGATCAAGCACTGAGCCTAGCGTTCCAGAGAGCCGTTGGTTCTCCACCACCGCCTTCGGACGATCATAGAATTGACCTCGCCCTAGAAAACGGGCCCGATCAGTCTCATACTCCAAAGGACCTACAGTCTTCCCTTCAACGCTCACTGAGTGCGCCAACCAAGGAAAGTGATCTCCAGGGGTTCTACCTCTCCGTTGGGCTAACAGAGCTTCTGGCTGATCAGAAAACTCTGTGTGGATGAAGAGTTTATTAAAAGCAGGGTGGGCATCATCCGCAGCCTGAGGTGCTAAAACAACCTCAGAATAACTTGTCACCTCCAAGATATGAGCTTCCTTCCCTTGATTAGTAAAGGTGATCCGACGAATTTCAGCATCCCATTCTGGCGAAACTGAAATTTCCGTAAGGGTATGAATTTCATCGTTCGTCCTAGTATAGGTCACCTTCTCTAACGAGAAACTCATCTCATCGCTAGCAGACCTATCATGGCAAGGTTGATAGGTTGCCGACCAAATCTTTCGTTCCGTAAGATCATTAATATAGAAAAAACTCCCCCAGGGATCTTTAGCCGGATTCTCTCGCCAACGAGATACTGCTAACTCTCCGAAGCGGCTAAACCCACTTCCACTACTTGTCAACATAACCACATAGCGACCATTGGATAGAATTCTGGCTTCAGGCATAGGAGTATCAGCACTGTAAAATTGTCGTTCAAACTCATGCTCATCCAACGCCCGCTGAGGTCTCGGTGCTGTCCATTTCCAACGTTTTAAAACTACGGGTTTCTGCGAGATTCGTTCCTGCAAGAGTAGTTCTATGGCCTGAATTCGCGGATCCGCATGAAACCGGCTACTCAAGGGGCGATCCAGCAATAAGTGACTCAAAGCTACCAAACTCATACCTTGATGATGGGCCATGAAGCTCTTAATTGAGACGTTTTGCTCAGCTTCCGGTAAGCGCTCCTTGGTGAAATCTAAAGCTTCGTAAAAGCCATACTCTCCTCTGGCCCCTAATTTTTCAAGGACATTCAAATTTTTAAGAGCCGCTTTGAAATCGATCAAAGAGGCTAATACAGTGGCATACGGTGCGATAACCCGTTCATATCCCAAACCACGTTTAAGTCCTAAAAACGGTACTCCAAAAGCCTGATATTGATAATTCATCTGAAAATCAAACGCGTAAAAACCAGACTCCGATATCCCCCATGGCAATCCTAACTTAGTCGCATAAGATATGTGCTTTTCCACAACAGCCTTGTAAGTTTCATCCCAAAGCGTATCCTTATAGCAGTTCATCAAAAGTAGCGGCATCAAATATTCAAACATCGTTCCAGTCCAAGATAACAAAGCTGTATTCCGTCCTACTTTAGTTAAGGTACGGCCTAAAGCAAACCAGTGTTCTGTCGGCAGTTGACCGAGTGCAATCCCCATAAAGCTAGCCTGCCTAGCTTCAGAAGCCATCAGATCATAGTATGAGTTATCTCGCTGTTGAGTGGAGACATTATAGCCAATTGCCATAAATCGGATCTTTTCATTATACAGGGGGCGGAAATCTGGTTCGATTGCCAACCTTTCCAAGCGTGTCTGCAACGTTTGAATTCTAGCTAAAAAATTCCCTTGAGAAATAAGGTTTTCTTCTAGGGCTAACCTCCACTGCAAAGCAAGCTCTCCAGTCATTTCCTCGCATAGTTTTAAGCTATCTCTGCTTATCGCGGCGAACTCTTGTAAAGTTCGCGCTGCCTCCCAAAGTGACCTTATTCTTTCCACTCGTTCCTGGGTGCTGGCAACTTCTTCATTCTCCTGTCCAGTACCTGCGTAACCTTCAAGCTCATTCGTTGCCCTAAAATCCAGCGTCCCCAGTTGTTCAATAAACTCTATACTCGGGATCAATTCCTTCAGATCTTGAAGCGCAAGATGCACTCTTTTCTGTATTAAGAGGGGAAACTGCTCAACCTTCGCTTCCAAAAGCAACCGATACCAGCTTACACAACTTATCGTCTGTTCTTGCAACGCATCTTCAAGCTTTTGTTTCCAAGCCTCTAATTCCACACTCCCTTTGATGTCATCTGAACAAGAGGTCAAGGGAGTACCATATAAGTCTGGTACTAAATCCACACAAATCTTGCTGCCATCCTGTTCTTCTTTCGTAATCCGATCTAACATTCCCAGGATCGTAGTTCGATCGACAAGCAGATTATTTCCCAACTCCTTGACTCCTTGTTTTACAGTTAACAGGTAAGCGACCAGATTACCACTATCCACTGTGGACACATAGAGAGGTAAAAGAGGTTCTAATGAGCAGGTATCATACCAGTTATAGAAATGCCCCTGCCAACGTTGCATCGTTTCCAGGGAATCCAAAGTATGTTCCAGTCGATCCATGAGTTCCGTAGTCGTTAAATAGCCCAGATCATAAGCTACCAAGGTTGATCCCAAGAGTAACCCGATATTAGTAGGAGAGGTCCGATGAGCGATACCCCGTGGCGGATCGACCTGTAGATTATCCGGAGGAAGCCAATTGTCCTTTTCCTGCACAACGACTTCAAAGAAACGCCAAGTATCATAAGCCAAGGCACGTACGTAGTTTCGCTCGTCAGCAAGCATTTCGGTCTTTTTATCAAGTTGCGGTTGACTAAGCCAATACGCCAGAAAGGGACCAAACATCCATACCAAAGCAATTCCAAGACCTAGCTCAGCGATATCTCGTTCGGAAATAAAGGTACCCAGTAATAAAAGCGCCACAAAAAAATACCCTTTGCTTAAGCGGCATATGAAAACACGCACTGTTTTTGGGGCCTGTCGTTCGACATCGGCCGCCGTAACCCACTCCAATAAATGTTTCTTGGAGAAGAGCAACCTATAAAGTGTTCGGAAAATGGCATCCAGCAAAATCGCACTCTTAAACGGCAGCATCACGGCAGTGACCGCAATTTGTCCCAGTGTTCCTAAAAGATTTCGCCATCTCCACCGCCACTTTAACCTTTGGCTAATATTATTCAAGGAATGGATAAAAAAAGGAATCCCCATCGTTGAAGAAACAATGCCTAACCAACCCATTTTCCAGCCCGGCAATCCTAAAAGACTAAAGATTGTTAAACCTAATAAGACGGGACCGAGTAGACTACGTCGCAGATTGTCTAACATTTGCCAGCGGGTGATGATTGGCAGATCAACCCAAAGACGCGTCCCTCTTCGGTTTCGTACCTTCGGAGAAAACCAGCGCAATAATTGCCAATCACCACGTACCCAGCGATGCATGCGCTGAAGGTAAGCATAGTAATTTGAAGGAAAATCATCCATTAGCTCTATATCAGTTACAAGACCTGCTCGTAAAAACCCGCCTTCCAACAAATCATGACTTAAAACAGTATTGTCAGGAAAACGATGGCTAAGAATTTTATCAAAAACTGTTAAGTCATAAATACCTTTCCCCGTAAAAATTCCATGCCCAAATAAATCCTGATAGGGATCGGAAATTGCAAATGTATACGGGTCTATCCCTGTCACTCCTGCAAACCAATGCGCCAGCCGTGAACGATACAAGCTCTCATGCTTCACCAGGATTCTGGGTTGTAACAAGCCATAGCCGCGAACAACTCGGGTTTGCTCATCATTAAGCAAGGGGATATTCAGAGGGTGAGCCAATGTTCCGATCAAATGTTTAGCAGCATCCTTTGGCAACTCTGTATCCGAGTCTAGGGTGATGACATACCGTATTTTGGAGAAAACATCTGTATTTCCTATGATATCTGTATAACTTGTCGTCTGATCCCCCAGTAACAGCGCATTGAATTCTGTTAATTTTCCGCGTTTGCGCTCCCACCCCATCCAAACCCCTTCTTTAGGATTCCATAGACGTTTGCGCATCAAAATATAAAAGGTTGACCCCTCCGGACAAGAATATTTCATATTCAATTTCGCGAGTTCTTGGCGCGCAAACTGGATTATTTGACCATCTCGGGGTAAGGTTTCCTCAGTGGCGTCACGAAAATCCCCTAAGATTGCGAAATGGATGTTTGGATCCTGATTGGCTAAATGATGGATCTCCACATGGTGTAACAACGTTCGAACGTCAGTCTCACTCGCTAAAAAAGAAGGGATGACCACCATAGTTGCCGCCTCAGGGGGCACTCCCTCTTTGAACTCTAACCTCAACAGAGGTTGCGGGGGAAAGCAATGTTGAATGAGAGAATTAACGATGCTTAAGCTCCACTCACTTGCAGGAACAAGTAAGACTAGGCTCAAAGCTACGCCCACCCATAAATTTAGATTATCCGACCCTCCAACGACTTGCCAAAAGATTGCTAATGTAAGCATTGCTAAACATATGACAGAACTTAGGAATGTGAAGGTAGGATGCCGCTTTAAGTACAGTAAAGGCTGAGACCAAACATTGTGACGTGCTTGTAAGGCCTTATAAAGCTCGTCTTTACCTTGATCGACAAGATAATAACCCACATGTTTTTGAGGAACATTTTCGCTAAGGGGCGATACTGAGGACTTCTCTGCTAATGTAACGGCTGTTTGGGCAATTAAACATTCTTGCATCTTAAGACCTTTAGCAATATGTTCAACCGCGTGTCTCAACTGATCTCGACTAGCGAAATCCATTAACAGATAAGTCCTGCTCGGGTCATGCTCTAAAATCCGTTCTACGGTACTTAACGATTCAAACTGTTCCTCCCATTTCCAACGCGATACGTTGCGCAAGCTGTTGATTAGATTTCCAGCAGTAACCCGATAGTTTGCTTGGAGCTGGTGTTCATGACCCATTAATTTTTCGATGCCTTCTGTTTGCAAACTAATTTTACGTTCAATCCATTGACGAATAGGAATGCCCTCTTCGCCATAGTCTCGGAGCCGACCTATTAGATAAACGACAATCACTGTAGGGAGAACGCTCAGATCACTTGTTGTTCGATCAATTTCAAGTCTAAGTTGATCTGGATCAGCGAGATAAGGCACCCATTTTTGAAACAATTCTTCCGCCTGTTTACGGGCTTTATGACGTTCAAAAATCTCATCAAAAAGATCCCCCAGTTCTTCTAATAAACTGATTCGCAAAAATAACGGAATTGACCACAGTTCCCCCATCGTTAGGGTAGAAATATCTTGAAAAGCCCTTATATACAGGGTAAGCATAGGCAAACTCGCCTGTCCACGCATATTTTGCAGAAATTTTTGTAGAATTGTGGAAATGCGAGTTTGTGAAGATTTGTCATCCCATTTGGGTAAACGTCGATAGTATGACGGTGGAAGATTATTCTCAACATTAAGGTTCTGTTCCTTAAATAAATCAATATGGTCCATCAACCATTCCATCGCAGGCAATAAAGGAAAACCCGCGCTTTCGTCAACTTCAAATTCATGACTATATGCTTCTAGTTGCCCGACGATCTTTCTTAATTTACGAAACGGGGTAGCTCCTCGCCTGTGATAAACCGTGATATTTTCGAGAGCAAGGGTATGGGCTTGTTGTACGAGTTCATCGGCGTTCAGTACATTTTGTTCGAGCACTTCATCATCACCTCGTTTTGAATTCTTTCAACGAGCCTCAAGTCTACACCTTACACTATGGAATCTTTTGATAAAACTTTAATAACTTGGTTAATTCCCACTTTAACCTAAACATTCTATATATTATTATTTTTTCCTTCTATGTACCATTAGGCCATAATCATATAATCTTATATCAGACGAATACACCTACCTTTCTGTTTAATCATGTATTAGTTTCTTATTCAAACCTCTGGAACTGACCAGTATAAAAAAAGGAGTACCTCTTTTAAAACCTCGATAAAAGTGTAGGTGACTGAACCAAACACCCGAGGTAGAAATGAGGTACTCTATTAGAAAACTAAATAAAATACTCTACGTGGGCTAAGGGAAAATAACATTTCGCTTGCGCATGGAAAAACTCTTTCATTTCCTTCATTTCTTCAGGTCGATAAATATATTTTCCATAGCCAAACTGTCCATATTTAAACTTACGCATCTCTTCTTCCATGGGTAAGGAGGAATTCGGAAAAACTCCCAAAATATTAGTCTTAGCTTTCGAAGTAAAGCGATGTGAGATAAACTCTAGCGTTAATTGCTCTGAGGACCAACCAGACGGAGCCCTTTTTGCTAATTCTTCCGCTGAACGCTCCATTAGGCGTCGATATGCCTCTTGCCACCCTTCAAACCTAAAAATAGGCGCAATGATAAAACCTAAAGGATAATCAGCTTCTAAGATTTTACCTGAAGCAATAATCCGTTCTTCTGGAGAAGGCGTCCCATGTTCAAACTTGTCCACTATCTCTTCACAATTCAAACTAAAGCGGAAACGCGTATGCCCTTCATGTTGGGCATCAAGTAAACTATCAACGTCCGTATACTTAGTAACAAAGCGAAAACGACCATTAGGCTCACGCCCAAAAAATTCGATTGCCTGTTTCAAGGCGCCAGTATACCGCTCTACTGGAACTGGATCTGAGGTTGCAGCTCCTTCAAACTGGGTGATCTCTGGCAATCGTTCCTGGATCAAGCGTGAAGCCACGCCTAGGATCTCTTCAAGATTGACATAAACCCGGACATAGGGTTTCTTTCCCAAGGTTGTTGCCAAATAACAATATTCACACATCCCCGGACAACTCGTGACTAGGGGCAACTGATAATGAGCAGACGGTTTACATGATTGAAACATCTCACTGCGCCGTACACCAATTACCAATGTTCGCTTAGCTTCCCGATACGCTGCGGCCGGAGTATTTCCTGGAATTCCTGTAATCCGATTATGGGAGGCAGTGGGAGTCACCGTCACCCCCATACGTCGGAAACGTTCCACTAAAGTTTTCCCTAAAGGATAATCAAGAACGCCTGGCTCGTAAAATACACGAGTGGGGATGAATTCAAACGACATTTTGTTCACCTCAGGATTAGCTTAACCCAAGGGTGATGAACTAAAACTTCCCAGATTTAAAAATAGAGATCAACAACCAAAGCAGCATGAGAGTAGCCACTGTAAAACCGACCTCAATGACCGGGATGTGCCAAAGTAAGATAGGTTGGTGGCCTAAAGCCGAAGCAATAATGATCCCCGCCATAACGATGCTAAACGAAAGCAAGACAATACTGAAAGAAAGTTGGTTCGTGATCCGGTCCAATTTTCTCAGAAAAATATCAAGTTCCGGAACACTGACCTCTAAATGAATTCGCCCTCGTAATAAGTCACGCATTAAATCCTTCATTTGTTTCGGAAGATCCACTAAAAGATCCCCATAATCCGAGATGTTATGCCAAACCCTGCCTGCAATCGTACTTGGACGGTAGCGTTCCTTGAGGAGTCGGCGACCAAATGGTTCGGCCATATCCATAATACTAAGCTTCGGATCAAGTTTTTCTACGATCCCCTCAAGAATCAGTAAGGACTTTGCTACCATGGTAAAGTCTGCGGGAATGCGTATTTGATGTTTAAAGGCAACTACAAAAAGGTCACTAACTGCCTCACCAAGGCTAATACGACTCATGGGAACATCCATATACTTTTCCCTTAATTCGTCCACATCGTTGGTTAGGAGCGGTAGTTTGACTTCATCGGGAACTATCCCTATCCGAAGGATAGCTTTAATCATACTTTCCGTACTTTGACGCATCATGGCGATGACCAATGAAGCAAAATTATTTTTCATATCTGCGGTAAGCCTTCCGACCATGCCAAAGTCGATAAAAGAAATCACCCCGCCGCTTAAAAGAAAGATATTTCCCGGATGGGGGTCAGCATGAAAAAAGCCTTCGATTAACATCTGATGAAAGAGCGCCTGAACAAGCTGTTCCGCAATGGCTTTTCGGTCATAACCCATTTTTTTGATTTCCTCAAACTGATTAAGTTTCTGACCATCAACAAACTCCATTGTGAGAACGATACGGGTAGAGAAATCCCAATAAATTGATGGAATATGAATCTTCGGATCATTCTTAAACTGCTTAGCAATTTTCTCAGCATTTCTAGCTTCAATAGAATAATCTAACTCATTACGCAGTGACTTGGCAAACTCCTCAACAACCTCTCGTAATTGCAGACGTTCCATCCGTTCCATCCGGTGTTCTGCCAACGTGGCTAAGTCCAGAAGAATTTCTAAATCAGTTTCAATCATTGCCTTAATTTGAGGGCGCTGCACCTTCACTGCAACTACCTCTCCCGTCCGTAGTTGTGCACGATGAACCTGACCAATGGAAGCTGCCGCGATAACCTTCTCCTCAAATGAAGAAAAAATATCCCCTATTGGAGAGCCCAGTTCCTCTTCAATGATTCTGGCGACTTCCTCGAAAGAAAAAGGGGGAACATTGTCTTGTAATTTTTCCAATTCGTGGAGGATATCTTCCGGAATGATGTCGGCACGAGTACTAGCAATCTGCCCGATTTTGACATAAGTCGGACCTAACTCCTCGATCACCTGGCGAATCCGTTCTCCGACTGACATAGGATCACTCTCTTCCATATCCGTGAAGAGTCGCTTAGGCAGAGAAAGCATATGTAAAAGCCCCATCTCCTCCACAAAGAAACCGAACCCATGGCGTGCTAGTACTTTAGCCACATCCCGATAGCGTTTAATATGGCGTATCCTTTTCCCAATCATAGAAATGTCCCCTTCATACATCGATGTTCGAGTATCGCCCAGCACACACAGGTTTACTGATGAGGGCCTGAACTATGTTCAGGCCCTTTTGATCTATTGTTTATTTTCCAATTCTTGAATCCGTTTTTCCAGACGCTCCAGGTCAGCTTTAGTCGGGATATTTAGGTCCTTCAAAAACTTTTCTAATTGTTCTCGAATACGGGCATTCATTTCTTTCTTCTCCGCTTCCCCTTTCTCAAACAACTCACGCATCAAGTCTTTCGATTCTGCAGAGGAAACTTCGCCTTTCTTAACCATCTCGTCAACAAATTTCTCAATCTGTTCTTTACTAACGACTGCAAGTCCTAAACCAAAGGCCAATCCTTTATTTATTAGGTCTTTCATGCCATCTCCCCCTTTGTCTTTTTATTATACACCTGTAAATGGAAAATCAC
Source organism: Desulfosporosinus sp. OT (assembly GCF_000224515.1). Lineage (GTDB taxonomy): Bacteria > Bacillota > Desulfitobacteriia > Desulfitobacteriales > Desulfitobacteriaceae > Desulfosporosinus. The sequence goes on from NZ_AGAF01000214.1 coordinate 33,564, forward strand.
CTAAATATAATGATATAACTTGTCGAACTATTCTTAGCTTCATAATAATTATTTACCAAAACGCCTGAAGTTATTTAATAGATATTTTGCGGGCCTTGACGATTGACCTAGGAACTCGTTTCGATTTCCATTTTCAGAATAACTTACCAAAGACAAGCCTAAAAATATCCTCTATACTTAAGACAACTTCGCTATCGTAATGCCGTTGTCATTTCAGAGGCCTATTCAAACCCCTTTCTCCTTCAAAAAGTATTGAAAGGATGAAGAATATGAAGAATATGAAGTGGTTTCTTCTCTATGTTCCCGTCATTGCTGTATTCTTATTTGTGACAATTATCACAGCAGAACCTGCGAAAGTATCCGGTGATTTATATCCAAAAGCAATAAAGAACGCAATGGGGTATTTATACCCTCAACCACTACCAATACCAAAATCTGCTCCCCCAGAAGTAGCAAAAAGTATTCCAGCACCTAAAACTATAGTTCCTGCTAAAACAAGTACGCCTTCCCCTACTAAGTCAACTCCAGCTAAAACAAATACTCCTGCAGCTACAACAAAACAGGTGAAAACACAACTTGCAAAGTCATCAAGTTCGCTAACCACACCTTCTTCATCTACCAAAACAACTACTGAGACTTCTAAAGCAAGTGCCGTTATCGCTACAGCTAAGCAATATATTGGGGTTAAATATGTGTACGGTGGAACGACACCCTCAGGATTTGATTGTTCAGGTTTTGTTCAGTATGTTTTTGCTAAACATGGGATAAATCTCCCCAGAGTTTCGCGTGATCAATATAAAATTGGTACTTCTGTCTCTTTTATCAATCTAAAGGCAGGAGATCTAGTCTTCTTTTCTCTAGCAAAAAACGGGGTCGTTGATCACGTGGGAATCTTTGTCGGTAATGGACAATTTATCAACGCTTCGAGCTCTAAAGGCGTAACCATTTACACGTTGGGATCTTATTGGCAGTCCGTCTTCCTTGGCGCAAAACGAATATTATAACCTGAATGTAAAGAAAACTTGGCTGGTGCCCACACGAAGACACTGTCTTCGCACGTATTAGCCTTCTTGTTAGCCTTGGCGAAGGCGGCTGCCTAATTGCCCTTATGCGCTTGCCGTGATGGCGAGAAGGGGCCTTCCTAAAAGTATGAAATATAAAGTTATACTTTCTGACTTGATACTATAAGGGAAGCTAATTCACGATTATATGAATTAGCTTCCCTTTTTACACGTCGAACCTTTAGATTTGACTCCGGAAGGCGCCCACTATTTTACAGCTTAACCTACTTCTCCGTTTTTTCAATTATTATGGCTCGGACGGTATTACCATTGTCTCCCTGGATCGTCTGCCATCTCGTTAACAGTCCTTTGTGGATAAAGAAGCCCATTTCAGAGTCGTTTTATTAAATCACGAGATCATAATAATTCTCCTTGTATTCTTTAAGCTGCATAAGATCTGCTATCTTATATATTCAGTAACTAAATCAGTAAAAAGAATACCTTCTAAATGGTCTATTTCATGACAATAACACTTTGCCAAATCTCCTTGGCCAGTCAAAATAATTTGCTCGCCATTTTCATTTAAAGCTTGAACCATTACCTTTTGAGGTCTTTTTAATTTTCCTAATATATTAGGAATGCTTAAACATCCCTCTACAACTTCTTGAGTTCCTTCCTGCTGAATTATCGTTGGATTAACTAATTTAATAAGCCCTTGTCCCATATCTACAACAACCAATCTCTTCAATATACCTATTTGCGGGGCTGCTAAACCTCCGCCGTGTTCTTTGTACATTGTATCTGCCATATCATTTAATATTTGTCTTATTTTATCATCAATTAAGTCAACAAACTTGCACTTCTTTCTTAATATATCATCATCAAAAAACCTTAGTTGTCTCAGTGCCATTTATCCTACTCCTTTGCTTTGCTGTGCCCTCGATTTTCTTTCACTTTCTTCAAAAAGAAAAACCTCCTCTATGGAGCTATTAAATACTTTGCAAATATCATAAGCAAGCCATATAGACGGTTCGAATTTTTCCGTTTCAATAGCGTTAATCGCCTGTCTCGATACCCCAACAAGTTCTCCTAAATGTTCTTGAGTTAACCCAAGCGATTCACGAAGTTCTTTTAATCTATTTTTCATTATTACTCTACTCCTGTAACGTTAACCTTACAGAATATTTATATCATTATTTTAGCCTCTGTGTCAAGTTAACCTTACATAATCCATTGTGAAAAATTAACTCATCACTGACGACTGGTTTCCGCGGTTTAAGGTGCTGTTGCCGAGCTAATCGTGCTATTAACTAATCGTTATCACATTCTTTTTCAGCATGACTCAAGTATAATCTATAATATAATCTTCTAAGACAAGTTGTGTAAGAAATAATAAATTTTATAAGGAGGAAATAAGATGGGTGCCAAGATATTAGGCATATCAGGAAGTCCTGTACCTAACAGCAATACTGATTAGTCATGCAAGTATTGAAATCAATGTTTTGATCATTAAAGCAAGGGACTCTTATCTCCTTTGTAATAAATAACCAATCGATGGAGTGCTCGAGTACAGGCAATGTACAGTAGTTGTCTATCAAAATCACTTGCATAGTTTTCCTTATTAACATCGTATACGATCACAACATCAAATTCTAATCCCTTTGCCATATAAGTTGGAATGACTAAGGCACCTTTTATAACTTCTCCGCCTCGAGGTTTAATAAGTGTTAGTTGCACCGATTTTTTCAAGCGACTAAACACCTTTTCTGCATCCTCTTGAGTTTTGCATACGACAGCAACGGATTCATACCCTTGCTCTGTATATTTCGCTATATCTTCTATGATCGACTGATCGATCGCCTCTATTGTTTCTTGATGGATAAGCCGGGGTTCCTCACCATACCGTTCAATAGAGCAATAATCGTGTTGAGTACCTTCACCTAGTAGATCCTGTGCGAAGGTGTTGATTTCACATGTTGATCTATACCCTTTATTTAAAGACAGCTTTATCGTCTTACCTTTATTGAGTATCTCAGAAATATTGTCATATAGTGAACAGTCTATTGGTTTTTCAATCGTCTGATGAATGTCTCCTAGGACAGTATAAGTTGCATTTTTGTACAAAATCTTAAAAATCTCGTATTGTAGAGGACTATAATCCTGGGCTTCATCAATGACCACATGTTTGATCCCGGAAACCACATCATTCCCTTCGACTTTTAACTTCAGATAAAGAAGGGGAGCGTAATCTTCATAATGCACTTGCCCCTCTCGCAGATTTTGAAGAGTTGTCGAAATAATTTCTTGAATAGTCTCTGGAAGTTTGAGACCTTGCGACAACTTGAGCAAAAGCCCACGGTTCTTGAAAAGCAGTGTGTATAAGTGTCCGTAATCAACGTTCGTGAATTTTTGAATTCGCTCCCGAAAAGCTACGGCTTGTTTAATGGCTAATAATCGGCTGAATGACTTAATTTCAAACTCATGCCCTTCACTTTTCTCCACAATCTTTTCCAAACGCTTAAGTCTCTTTTTCTGTAATGGATGAACCTTTTTCATAAGGATTCTTTCGATCATTTTGAGCTGTTTTGCAATCGGAGTACCAATTTCATTGTGTAGAAAACGGTTCTTTAGCTGTTGCCTCGTCGCTAGAATTGTTCCGTTATAATAGACATCCTCAAAGACAATAAGCCGATGCGCGTAATACCATAATAGTCTATCAAGAATCTGCTTAAATACCCTCGAACCCTTAAAATCGATACTTTGCTGCCTTCGGTCATCACCAGTCTTCGCTCGGGAATGTATCAATGATTCAAGCTGCATATCCCGTGTTTCTTCCCCAAATCGACCTTGAAAAGCCTCTAAGACTAGATCGTCAAAGATGCTTTGCCTTACGTTTTCTTCCCCCAGCTCAGGGAGGACACTCGAAATATAATGACTAAAAACGGAGTTAGGAGATATTATGATGACATCCTTGGATCGTAGATTGGAATTAAGACCTTCATAGAGGAGGTAGGCAATTCTATGCAGAGCAATCGATGTTTTGCCACTACCCGCTACACCTTGGACGATTAACAGCTCATGATCCCTATCCCTAATAATTACGTCTTGTTCCTTTTGTATCGTTTCGATAATATTTTTCATTTTGGCAGAGGTATTATGACTTAGTACTTCCTGCAGTATTTCATCGGTAATCCTGACACTGCAATCAAAAAAGTATTTCAGCTTTGAATTTCGAATTTTATATTGCCTTTTCAAGGAAACATCTCCCCGACTAATGCCTGCCGGAGTGTCAAACATTACTTCACCTAGTTCATACCTATAAAATATACTTGAAATAGGTGCGCGCCAGTCATAAACGTAGACTTGACCAGTATTCCTATCCAATAGATTATAAAGGCCAATATATATCTTTTCTTTTTCACCAAAACCTTTTTCTATAAAGTCAAACCGGCCAAAGTAAGGTGAGTTTATCAATTTCTTAAGGTTCTTGATACGCTGGGGATTGTAACTTGAGATATGATTATTAACTTGCATAAGATGCAGGTTTATATCGATAAGACTCTCAAAGTCACTCGAAACATGAACGGTATTTTCATACATATCCTTTCTAGCGGCAATTAAATCACTCTTTTTCTCTTCTAACTTCTTCGCTTCCTTTTCCACTTCTTCATTGATAAAAGCCAATGTCTTCCTAAGATAATCGATCTCCTCCTGATGATTTTCTTGGTAACTGTCCATTGGATCACCCTCCTAAACTAAAGAATCTCGGAAAAACCATTTGACATTCCTATAGTCTTTGTGATATGATACTAGTAAGAGGTATCGATTACACTTGGTTATGTGTCCATTTCTTATTATATACTAAATACGTCTTCAAGTATAGTGAAAGTTAAAAAAGCCAGTTTCGAAATGACTTTCCCCTATTTTCATCCCATTCTTAAATTTAAAAACAAAATGCGTTGTGTGAGAATTTCAATCTTCTCATCCAACGCATTAAATATTTCTTCGCCAAACTCTTTAAGTAGCGAATTCCTGCTGTTTATTGTCTCTAGGATTTCATCAAACCTTTGTTTCATAAATTTTTGGTCTGTAGATTGGGCAGACCATTCTCCATTTCTACCGAAAATACCCCCGTTCCACGTTGTACCCGTACTTGTCGTCTGCTTTGAGTTAACTGTTCTCGAATCATTTTGCAAGAGTTCACGGATGCTGGGCACTTTGGTCATGACATTTATGGCACGAATCTGCTCCTTGCTCATCGAGGGTTTGCTCACATTTACTGCCATAAACTAAAGGCACATTAAATGTTTTCCCTGTAATACGACTGCTTTGAATCCAATTATCTCCTTTATGTCGCAAGAAAGGCAATTCTTCGTCTTTAACAGTCCTTACGATTTCATCCCCAATCTGCAATGCTGGAAATTGAGAATTCGTTATTTGCTCTTCAAAGGCCAGATCATTCAGATTCTCAATTTTCTTAGTTAAGGGAAGTCTTTCTTTTGTACCGTGACAATCAAGACATTGCAGATGAACAGCATCATATTGAGATGTATGCAGCTTGTCATCTCCCATGACATCCCGTCTTGTATGACAATCAATACAATCAAGACTTACTTCACATCTTGCGAAAATCTCACCCGGCAAATAGTAATCGCTCAAGCGATCCGCCCAAGTCGTATCTCCTGCTTTCCAATCACTCACAACCTTAGCCATATCAGAACGAACGGAAAAGCTCATTTTGAGGGCATCATGGTTCCCTTGGTTATGACATTGATTACACTGAGTGTACGGAATTTGTGTCGTTAAACGATGGACCATTCCGTGGCCAATATCATTTGCTTTAATGGTCGTATCATCCCCGATATATGTATGAGTAGGGTTGGTCAAGACGTGACATGCTTCACACCCATTACCTTGTACTTTGTCATTATCTCCGTTCTGCCCGTTGCTCTTAACTTGAGCAGTTCCTTGTTGAGTATTAGATGAAGTTAGACCTTGGGGTACAGGCAGATTTCCTTCGCTTTGATGACATTGACTTAGGCAGTCCTCTTTAAACCCTCTTTCGCTGGGTTGCCCCTGGAGAGGATGAGGATAAAGTGAGGCCACTTGGCCCTTCGCGAGTCCGGGAACATCTTTAGTTTTGTCTAGGCCAAACATCATACGGACGACACTTAGCTCTCCTGCTTTAGTAGACATAATTGAAGTTTTAACTAAATCAACTTCATTTTTTGCTTGTTCTTGGTTATTAGCATGACAAGATATTCCATTTCCTCCTGTCCCTCCACAACTTAAAGAAGCTACATTTAATGAGCCCGGATGACTGCCGCCGTACATTTGAGCGTGAGCAGTCGTTTCGTCAAGTGACAGAGGATTTCCACCATGGCAAACCACACACCCAAACGTATTGCTCGGATGGGAGCTTGATATTTCTTCAATACCAATATGGCAAGTTTTACAGCGTTCAACCTTACCATTTGGCAGAATAAGATCAATAATCTCCGGCTTGCGATTTTGATAACTTGCTATTTGTAGCTCAACCTGCTTTTTCTTATTTTCATTATCAATAGCTCCAAGTTGAACTTGCAGCTCCGAAATTTGCTCGTTAAAATATTCTTTTTGATAATCGCTCCATTCGGGAGTCCTCCCCTGCTTCAGGGTTAGAATAACCATCAGGATCAGAAAAAGGCTGGCCAGCAGGAATGTTTTCTTCATTTATATCCACCAAAATTCTTTCATCATAAACCAGATCAGCAGGAGAATAACCGTGCCGCAGAGAATCATAAAAATCCTCTGACCTGACTTCACACCCCAATAATCAACAATCCAAGGTAGTCCAGCGAGCCCTGCGATGAAGATCAGAGGGAAAACAAGAGCGCCTAACCACGGTGGGAGATAGAGCAATAGGATTTGAAACGGACCAAAGATCCACGGAGCAACTGCATGCGCAACAGAGGGCGCCTGATTGCTTGTTCCGATTCCTGCCGCAAACTTTAAAGCCAGGACCTGACAAAAAACAAGAAAAAATATCGAAGCTATTCCCTCTTTTTCGATGAGATGTTTAATTGGCGAACGGGCCATTATGGACTCCCCCCTAGAGCGGGCGTACTCCCCCGTCACGACGGATACGCCAAAAGTGATAAAGTTGTAAGAACAGAGCAAATATAGGTAGGCCAACACAATGCCATACATACACCACTAGGGTACTTCCGCTTAAAGCAGAAGGTTCTCCAAACATAATCTGCGCAAGTCCCTTCCCCATACCAGGAATTAATCCCAATATATTAACAGCGACTGTCGCTGCTGCACCACTTTCTTGTGACCCAATAAGCAAGTAACCAGTAAAATCCAGAACCAAGATTAGAATCAGTAGGGCCACACCTATAAGCCAATTCAGTTGCTTGGGAGATTTATAGGAATGAGTCCAAACGACACGCAGCATATGGAGATTAACTGTGACAACCATGAGCTGACCCGCCCAATAATGCAAATTTCTAATCACGCTACCATAGGGAATTACAGAGGCTATCGTTAGTATGCTACCGAACCCAGTACTATCTCCTGGCTGATAATGAAACATCAGAAGGAAACCAGTAACCCCAAGTATCACAAAAGCTAGGAAAGATAACCCTCCCAGGCAGAACGTATAAAGTATTGTGAGGACTCCATCAGGAATGAATCGTGGCCTAATATGGTTAACAAAGTTTTGATCTTTCATGCCCGATAATCCATCTCTACTTGTTGAGCGGTATTGATCATTAACGATCCATCCGGTTTGATTTCCACGGCCGCTCTCTGCAAAGCTTTAGGGGCAGGCCCTGAAAGGGGCCTGCCCTCGACATCATAAACACTCCCGTGACAGGGGCAAAGCCATTCTTTTCTATTCGGATGATAAGTAACCTCGCAGCCGAGATGCGTACAGGATGCTACCAAAGCCATCGCTCCTCGAGAATCTCGCTTGACCCACACCCGAGCAGTGGCTGCACTTTGCCAGTCACTGTTTTTATCAAGCGGTTTGTTATAAACCACTAAAGGAGACTGCAGTTGGTCTTCTTTACTCGTCAGATATTTAACTAGAGGGTCAATTGACAAGGTACTAGCAGCGATAATTCCGAACCATCCTAAGCGTAACACCGCTCGTCTCGTCCATTCTATTTGTTTTGGCATCAGATTTCCTTGCCTCCTCTAGTTAAACCAACCACTCCATTGTCCCGCATAGGTAATTACGAAACGCACAAAAAATCCTCCAAATAAGACCAAAAAACTACTGCTAATGGTAACCGGCAATGCCCACTTAACAGGAATTTTGTCCTTAAGTTCCATCAACTCCAACGCTAACGGAATAATCAGACCTAACCCTACAATGAGCAACCAGAAAATCCAGGCAAAAGGTCCAATTAACAAATTGCTAAAGGCAGACGATACACTGAGTGAGTTCGTTCTCCCCATGACTATCATTGTTAGTATAATCAAACACTCCAGGATTATCAATATCGCATCTGCCTTAGTTAATAGGTGTAATTCCCTATGCCTAGCCCGTTGCCAAGGGCTGAGAGCAGCAATCAAGATCACGGATGCCACACCTGTCGATAAAGCAGAAACCAAAAACAGCACTGGAAGCAAAGGGGCCGTCCAGAGCGGGCGAACTGCAGCATTAAGCAGGACACCCGTGTAAGAGGCAACGCCCACGGACAAGACGGGCATGAACTTTGCCAATCTTTTTTTCCACGTTTGAGGATTTCTCAATCCAAGGACTTGATAGTTTTCTGGAAGCCAAAGGTAAAGGTAGATGACACTTAAAAAGGTAAAGAACAGAATTGCCCAACTCCCGTAGGACATCGGAGACCTTACTTGCAGAGTAAGAAATAGCCGATAAAAGTTAAACGGACTACCTAGATCAAGTAGAAGGACGCCTAACCCCAAAGAAATCGGGAAGGGCGAAATATAGGCACCGAAGCGACTAACACGCTCAAATTCTTGGCCACCATAGAGAAAGGCAAAATTGGACGTTACCATTGCCCCTGCACTCAGCCCTGCAGTGAAGAGGTAAATAACGATCATTAGTCCCCAAGTTAATTCCAAGCAGCATACCTCCTAAACATTTATCCACTTCCAAGGCACCCACTACGATAAGTGGGTGTTCCATGATCTGCCTCGATTCAGGTAGACTCCACCTGCGCCGCCAAGTGTTCCTTTTAGAAGGTGCGGCTTTGGCGAAACCCTAGTTCACTCCCCCTGAGGAATTTCTGGAACGGCTTCATCAATATAATAAATATTTGGGCCAGTTCCCACCTGTTTTAACAATTGCCGAGTCGGATACTTGGCAATCAATTTTGAGACGATACTATTCGGGTCGTTGAGGTCTCCTGCTTGGCGCGACTTTCCTAAGCACGTTTGAACGCACGCCGGTTCTAACCCTTGCTCAAGGCGCTGCCAGCAAAAAGTACACTTATCGGCCTTTCCAGTCACAGGATTAGGAAAACGGGCGTCATACGGGCAAGCTACAATACAATATTTGCACCCGATACATTTACTGTTTTCGACTATTACGATACCATCTACCCGTTTTTGAGAAGCCCCTGTTGGACAAACCTTTACACAAGGTGGGTGCTCACAATGCATACAATTACCCGGTTGAAAAATTTCCTTAACATTAGGAAACTGTCCCTGAACTCCGCTGCTTTTTACCCAATTACGCTTATTTCCGAGTGGCACATCATTTTCCGCGCGACAAGCCACCATACAAGCATCGCAATCGATACAGCGTGAAGTAATAATGACGAATCCCATGCGAACAGCCATATTTTTTCCTCCTACGCCTTCCCTATGCCTTTCTCACCGTTACAAAGGTTTCACTTAAGGAAGAACCCCCTGAAATCGGATCCGTTACGGTTTTGTGCAGGGCCGAATCACTCGCTCCAAGGCCATAAGCGAACTTAAGCCCTTTGCTTACGTGCCCAAATCCTCCGACCATAAAAATGCAATCAGGTCGTATACCCTCGGTTACATAAGCTTTAATGCTAACCTTTCCAACCTCGCTCTCCACAACCACATCATCATCCGTCTTGACACCAATCTTTTTGGCAACCGATGTATGCAACCACGCACGATTGACAGAAAAAACTTCCAGTAGCCAGCGATTGTTCTGGGTGAACATTTGCGAATGCTGAGCCGTCTTCCCCGTTAAGAGGTAATATTGACCTTCCTCTGGCCGTGGCGGCTCATTCCAAGTCGGTACAGCCTTCTTACCCATTTGAACCATTATACCCGATGAGATTTCGATTTTCCCGCTACTCGTTTGGAACTCGAAATCTTTGGAATGGTCCTCTTGGAAGTTTTTTACTTCATAGTGCCCAGCACGCTGTAAATCCTGTAAACTCACTGGAAAAGGCTTGAGTTGCCTAGACAAAAGATCCACTTCATCCTTATATGGCAGGAATTCTCTCAAGCCTAATTTTTCGGCCAATTCCTTATAAATAATTAAACTACTTTTGGTGTCATAAAGGGGCTCGATCACTGGCTGACGAATAAAAATTTTATTTCCAATTGGAATCAAGCCGTCATATCGTTCGAGATAGCTGGATTCAGGCAAAATCACATCAGCATAATACGCTGTATCACTTGCTTGAATATCGATCACCGCAACAAAATCCAACTTCATAAGAGCATTGATAGTTTTTTGTCGTTCTGGAATGGAAAGCACTGGATTTTGCCTGGAAATCAACCACCCTTTAGCCTCATAGGGTTTGCCTGTCAAAATATTATCCCGCATCGTCTGAATAACGCCATAGGCTAAAGGAACCATGGGATACTGCCAAGGCACTCCATCCAGACGCATCCCCTGAGCCGGTGGAAAAGGGGGATGAGACAAAACTCCAAGCTTGGCCGTACTCATTTCTTGATCGGGAATCAGTCCACCGGGCTGTGCCCAATTACCTATAAGGGCATTGAGCACGGCAATCGCCCGCTCGTTTTGGAATGAATTAGTAAAATTAGAAGTTCGCCAGTTAGGATGTGCTATAGCCGCGGGAGCAGCAGCAGCAAAGTCCCGGGCAATACGCCGAATCGTCGTCGCAGCTACTTCACACTTTTTCTCCGCCCATTCAGGGGTATAGTCTTTCACTTCTGTGACTAAATCTTCAAAACCTTGAGTATAACGGTTGATAAACGGTTCATTGTACAACTTTTCCGTAATGATCACATTAATCATCCCTAAGAAAAAAGCGGAATCCGTTCCAGGACGAACTGGCAACCATTCAGTAGCCTTTGCGGCCGTCTTACTAAAACGCGGATCAAGGACTACTACCTTGGCACCCCTGGCCACCATTTCGATCATTTCCTGAGTTTCATTATTCGAAATCCCTTCCGCCAAATTTCGCCCCGTAAAAATTATATACTTGCAATTGCGATAATCAGTGCCTGGTTGAGGCATACCGTACGTATACAGAAACCCCGTCGTCATGGCATTGAAGCATAAACTTCGTTGAGTTCCGTAATTAGGGGTGCCATAAGCTTTAAGAAGAATTTCGAAAAATGGTTGAGAGAGGTTGTCCGTGGAATTAAACATCATCGCCTTAGCGCCATAATTGTCTTTAATCTTCTTCATTTGCTCAGCAGTATAACTTAAAGCCTCATCCCAAGAAGTCCTGCGCCACAAGCCGCTCCCTCGTGCTCCTGCTCGGATGAGTGGAAATTTAATTCGATCCGGACTATACAACGTTTCAATGCCGGCATTCCCACGCGGGCACAATTTCCCTAAATTGTTTGGATGATTTGGATTACCTTCCAACTTTTTCACGACGCCGTTTTCAACCTTAGCAACTACTCCGCACCGCCATACACATTGCTCACAAATGGTGGTAACATGCTTTACACCCTTAGCTGGTGTCTGCGCAGGACTATCATTTATTCCCAAACTGGATTCAGGTGCCAGTAGACCTATTCCAGCAGTAGCTGAAGCGCCAAGGGCTGCCGTAGCGACTGTTCCTTTGATAAACTGACGGCGGCTGAACAATTGGTCCCAGGTATAAACTTTGGACACATTGTCCCCTCCTTTCATTCAGCATTTGATGCTTTAGGATTCTATAGAAGGTTTTTTTTCCGATTCCTTAGAACTTTCCGCAATTTTTGAACCTACATAGAAAACGCCTGTACAAAGAACAAAGAGTCCAATAAATAGCCAGTGGTTGACATGCCAAAGCTCCGCGAGAGTTTTTTGTCCATAGTCACCAATGGTCGAGATTTTCAAAAAAAACGATTGATAGGTAGCCCCAAATAATATACCACCGGTCAAAAAACCCAAAAGTCCAGGAATCAAGTAGTCTAAATTACCCTGACCACAACCTGTGATCAATGTACCCGGTCATGTGCCGGCTAAAGCCATTCCCACCCCAAACATGAGTCCGCCCAGTAAATTACCGAAAATATAAGTGGACGAAACTTGATCCAACTGGATAAAACCTAGATCTTTCAGCGTATAGAGACAAACTAGTCCCACGGAGATCCCCGTCATCATAAACTTCATGACCGTATTATCTTTAAAGCGGAATTGATTGACGATTTTATGATAGTGTCCTAGCCCAGCCTTTTGGAGGGCAAAGGAGAAGAAGAAACCAATAACTATGGGGACAACGTAAGTCATCATCTTAATAATCCCCCCCATACAAAATCTTAGTCGTAATAATTCCCGACACGAACAACCCGCCAATGAAGATTAGCCCCGCAGGAGATAGTTGCATTGTACCTGAGATAGCTAAGCCACTGGTACACCCACCGGCAATACCTGCGGAATACTCAATGATAATCCCACCGATAAAAATCATGCTCCAGCGTTTGAGCTTACTTGGTCCAAATACCTGCGTCCATTGCTGATCCGGCATCATTCTAAATTTGAAGTCTTTGGACCAGATACTGGACGTAAAAGCACCTAGGAGCATTCCTACAAACAACAAAATCTGGAAGCTCAAGACCGGCGGCATCTGAAATTTAAAATACATCGAATTAGCCAAGCTTGAATGAAATAGTTTCAAGAGCATACTATCAATGTTTTCTAGCCCACCCGATGAGCCAATTGTTTTGTCCACCAAAACATAGGAAGCAGTGGCCGTCAATCCCAAAAGTACCCCTGCTGCCCAAGGGGACCATATTTTTAGCTTCATTTTTTCATTAAAGGCCAAGGTGCTCTCCCTCCTTTACATTCTTCATGACATCACTCAATGAAGATAAGGACTTTAGTTCATTTTCATTGAACCTTTGAAGTTGTGCTTGTACCTTTTCGGGCAAGTGCGACACGGCCTGTAATAATTGACGGCCTTGTTCCCGTTTGAGAATTTCTTGCAGGGCCAAGACGGTCTCTATATCTCCCTCTAATAACAGGGAGAACACTTCTTGCGCTTCAGGAGGAAGGGAATGATAGGGAACATTGTTTTGTCTTCCTTTCAAGAAAGACCATGGCCAAAACCCTTTTTTCCATCTCCAAATAAGAACCGCCAAAAGCATAAGAATAAACGCATTTATTATGCCAATAACCCACGCTAGCCAAGGGACCATATCACGTACATTAAAATCAATTAAATCAAAATTAGGATTAGCACTGGGCGGAATCTGGGTAGCAGCCTCGGACGGAGTAATTGCTCCAGCCTCGGAGGAAGTTGCAGAGGTTCCGGGTGCGGGTGCTCCTGAGGCAGAAGTTGCGCCTCCAGTAGAATTTGAACTACCAGTCACCGTGCCGCCATATTTAGCAACCCGGGCCGCGCTATCCGAGGGGTGGCACGAGGCACAAGATTGGTCAGGTTGAGCTAAAGGCTTTGCCACGACTCCAACATGAGCTTTTGCTTTATCAGTCTCTGTGGCCACTCCCAGATGGCAGGCTTGACAAAAATCCCCAAAGGCATGCTGGATATGCCAATTGCCCTTTTTCGAGACAGGATCTTCTCCCTTAACCTCATGGCAGGTTTTGCAGGAGGAGGTGGATGCACCACAAGCGGCCTCGGTAACTTTTGGCGTTAAAAGCCAAAAAGACCCAACAAGCACGACACTGAACAGGCCAAAAAATAAGGCTAATAAAGACCATTTCTTATTATTCACGTTTGCTCCTCACCTCACAAGTTAAATTTCAGTTGCTAAAGCTCTATTGTCTAAGTACCACCTCCATAGGCCATTTTAAACGCCATGCATTCCTCCCCCCGGGGGTTGGGTTGGATATCGTTTCACTTAGAATACAACGAAATAATCAATAGGTCAATATAGATTTACTAATGTATTTTATATTTCTGAATATTAAAAATATTTTCCGTATGCTCGTTTAGCTAGAGCTGAACATCGAGACTTCTGGGGAGAAGTCTTCTAGGAGTCTGCCTCCTCAGAAACAGAATAAGGAACATGAATCTAAAGGGTGGGAGTCTCCAATAAAAAGAGGAACCTCTTAATTAAGTTCCTCTCACTAGTCATAGTCAATACCCCAGCCATGGACAATTTTTAGCTTGTCACTGGGATATTACTATCTTATATCGCTTGCAATGCTCCCATCGGGCAATATTTTACACATTTCTGGCATTTAGTGCATTTCTCATCGTCTATGGTCGGCGCGTCAACTCCATATTGTCTAATAGCTGAAACTGGGCAAACTCGAATTGCAGGACATGAATGATTCTGAGGACATCTTTTTTTGTCGACCGATATTTGCATGAAAGCCACTCTCCCTATAAAGATTGATTTCTTGTTTTTCTTTCAATAACTTATATTCTTCATCCGATCCCCCTATACCCCCGGTAGGTATATATGAAGTTTAGCTCAATCCTAATTATTTGTCAACATAGAATTTGTGTCAGAATTTGCCACCATATACTGTAATGTTTAAGCACTAATAAAAATAGGGCCAGGATAGTTTTTATACTCCCTGACCCATTGTTCCAAAGCCGACTATACTGTTCAAGTATATCAAAATGCTACTTAGCTGCTATTTTTTTGTTTTTAGTTGCGGAAGTTTCGGCGACCGAAAAAGCTGCAGCGGGGATCTGCCCGGTTTTAATATATTCGATCATCATAGGAGTTATATGAGGTACGAGTTGAGGCAGCAAGTTTGACATTAAGGAATCCATGGTTTTTGGCAGCAGGTCTGGCATCAGTTCCTCCATATCCTTAGGCAGCGGACCGACGCGGCGGGAAACCTCAGCCAGCATATCAGGCATAACCTTGGGCATGATCCCGGGGACTAACATCGGCATCATTACAGGCATCATTTTTCCCATCAAGGCCAAGCCGCCGGGGATATATTTCATAGCATTCATCATTGGCACCATACCTGCAGGCATGTTAGCAAACATCTGCGGAAGCAAGGCTCCCATAATCTTAGCCATATTTTCAGGATACATAAGAATGATAAATTTCTCGAAATAGCCCCACATTTCCAACGAGAATTCAGTTTTATCTTCGGTTTCAAAGCCTAACCCTTTAGCAATAAACCGAGCCAGGTCAGTTATCGGGATATTCATATTGTTGGCCTTGGCAGATGCCCTCAACTGAACTTGACAGCAGGGACAAAGAGCTAATAGGGCATCAGCATCTACATCTATAGCTTCCTGAATCCGCATCCCACCGAGTTTGGGAGCGACTGGCATTTCCCCGATCAGGGTTAAAACAGAACCACAGCACAGGCCGGTTTCACGGTTATGCTCCATTTCCACCAGTTCTACACCGGGGATAGCGGCAATCAGTTCGCGTGGAGGTTCATAGATCCCCTGAGCACGACCGGCATGGCAGGAATCATGGAAGGCAATCTTGGCTTTCACCTCATGTTCAAACTTCAGATCCCCTTTGGCTAATGCCTCAGCCGCTACTTCGGAATAATGCTTGATTTCAAAAGGAAAGTCTATCCCTTTTTTGCGTGCCAAACCGGCATAAAGCTCTTTCCAGGCCAGCCCACAGGCCGGACAGGAAGTAACGATAGTTTTCGCACCGCGCTTTTTGGCTTCAGCTACATTGTGCTCAAAAATTTCTTCGAAGAGATCCCACTTCCCGGCTATCTTCATCGGAATACCGCAGCAGGCTTCATCGGTGCCCATATAACTAAACTCAATACCCGCCTTATCTAAAATGCGTACGGTTGATATCGCCACATCACTGTTTACCATAGATGCTGTACACCCGGCAAAGTACAGGACATCGGCTTTTTCTTTAATCTTAGGCTTAATCTCTGCGGGAATCCAGTTCGCTCTTTTTTCCCGTTTACCGGCCCAGATATTCTTTTCTCCTCGGAGAGAGGACGCCATCATTTCAAAGGGCGGGAAGGTCATGCGCTTTTCTTCAGTAATTAACTTACCGCGCAAAGCCATCCAGTTATGCTCGACAGGAATGTTTAGCTGGCAACGGGTATTGCAGACCTCACAAGTGGTGCACAGGAGAAACTTATTGACCATCTCTTGGTCAAATTTTTCCCGACCCGCCAGTACTTCTCTCAAGTAGGCGTATTTGCCGCGGGGAGAATGGGACTCCCAACCACGGCCCGAGAACTGCTCACAGGTGGATACACAGTAGCCACAACGGGCACAGGCAGTAGCGAAGAAAGCAACACTTCCTGGAATTCCGTTTTGCTCTTTGGTTCTGGCAGAGAGATCACCGGTGGGAGCGGTAGCGGCATTGGCAATGGGGCGAATCAAAGGCTCAAAGGCGGAAGCCAAACCCATAATAGTATTGATTAGACCGGAGCCAATTACCTTATTGGGATTAAATAAGTTTTTAGGATCCACTTTGGCTTTGTAACTCGTCAGTTTTTGATAGCGTTCTACACCCAAAACGTTCTTGGCTTCCCCTTTGAAATACAAACCTGTGGAGTAGGCAGTACCGCCGTATTTCTTGGCAATGTTAATGACCGACAGGGCCAGAGCATAAGCTGGGTTAAAAGCAAAGGAACGTTCATCATGTGGAATAAAACCCAGGATAGTTACTTTATCACCTTTACCCACCATCCCTTCAGCAATAAAGGGTTGTTTGATTTTCATGGCAATATCGTTTAAAACATCTGTCAAGTTTTCTGTTGGCACAATAACTTCAGTGGTAATAATGGAAGGGCCAATCCGCTTTAAACGCATAGGGGCAAACCGCAGATCCCATTCGTGCTCAGCTACTTCTGAAGATAATTCTTCACCTTTATTGGCCTTGATGATTGCCACCAAAGCGGTATCGATGACTGAGTGGCGATTTTCGGGATAAGCTATGATCATCACATAGGATTCCGGGAGCCTAGGAGCAACATGCGAATTAGCTTCCTCGTAGGGATGGCCATGTTTGTGGGGGAGTTTTTTCTTCAACCGCAGAGATTCCGGATTGAGAAAAGT
Organism: Desulfosporosinus sp. OT; assembly: GCF_000224515.1. GTDB lineage: Bacteria > Bacillota > Desulfitobacteriia > Desulfitobacteriales > Desulfitobacteriaceae > Desulfosporosinus. The sequence goes on from NZ_AGAF01000214.1 coordinate 50,896, forward strand.
GATGGACCAGATGGGCAATTTTTTTTGTGAAATAGTCTTTAGGGCATCACCTAATGATTTGGCGTCTTTAAATGCAAAGGCCCTGTGTACCTCCAGCATTAAATCACGAACTCTGAGAGTCACTTCGGCTATAATACCGGTAATACCCTCGGCATCCGCAATATAATCGGCCAAATCCTGGCCGCTAAAATTCTGTACTTCTCCGGAAGGCATAACCACTCTGGCTGCCAAAACATTTTCCTTAAACTGGCCGTACTCATAAGAGCCAAATCCGGAACCACCTTGGGCCAACCAACCTCCAACGGTTGAGGCCGGCAGGGAGGTTGGATAAAGACGTAAATCCAATCTTTTTTTATTGATTTGTTTTTGTAGTTGCTCCCAAATAATACCTGGCTGTACGCGAACGATTTTTTTAGCGGAATCTACAGCAATAACCTTGCTCATGCCGCTCAAGTCCACCACAACAGCTCCCTCAGCCGGCAAAGCCCCACCGTAACCTGAAGTGGAAGAGCCTCTAGGTACGAGCTGAAGTTTTTCCTGTACAGCCAACCTTACTAACTGAACAATTTCGACTTCTTCTATGGGTCTAACCACCGCACCTGCTATCCCAACGGGTACAAATGGCTTAATTAGGGAAGGCAGAGCTCCAACGTCATAGGAATACAGTTTCCGTTCAATCATGTCTACCTTCATTCTGTCACCAAAAATCTGTTTAAGCTGGGAGGTAATTCTTTGATTCATGACTGACATACTCTTCACTCCTTGTAATATTATAATTCCGCCTCTTACAAATTCACTGAAGGCTCTACCCTAATCCCATCGCACTTTGGACAAGTTATCTCTTTCACATTCAGCCCTACCGTTTCTAAACTTGGACTACAATGTGAATAATCCGTTATGCCCCCCCCTCCCGGTTGGGGCTTTGCTTCCTTAAGGATACAACTAAACTATAACGAGGTCAAGACATATTTTCTCATATATATCTCTTTTTCATCTTTTTTCGACATTATATTCGCCTGTTGAGTTGGCGGAAATATGCTACTCCATAAGTATAAATGATATGAACTATGCCCAATCGTCATAATAATCCAACAAAACATAACTAAAAACGCATTGACCAATCGATCGTTTAGATGTATTCTAAAGAAAAACCCCACCCCCAGGGGGTGGGAATAAGAAAGAGGGCTGAGTGAGCATTATGGAGGATTTGTCGAAATTACGTATGGAGGATTTAACCCGACGCTTACGGAAGTTGTCTGAGGAACTCGATGAATTGGAAGAACAAAAAGGCTTTGTTTTAAAGCAAACTGGGATACATCTCCCTGGTCATGTGGTTAAAAAGTTTGAAGCGGATACGATCGCATTAACGAAGTCTATAGCAGAGTTGAAAGCGGAATTGGAACAACGGAAATCTAAACTGTAATAAACAACACTTCGAAAACAATAACTGGCCCTCGCAAAAGCGAGGGCCAGTTATTGTTTATGTGTATCCATTTATGACTTAAGACAAATTCTTAACACTATTCTTCTTAATTTCTTCAGCTAGTCGTTGAGCAATTTGATCAAAAGCCGAGGATTGATAATCTTCAAGTTTACCGTCATCCGATAAGGCTGTTAGAACCGGGTCAATCGGAAGCGCTCCCAAGTAGGGAATAGCATTGCGCTGCGCTTCTGCTTGGCCTTTTGGCTTACCAAAAATCTCTATCTGCTTTTTGCAATCCGGACATTGCACATACGCCATATTTTCTATCAATCCATAAATTGGAGGTTCATATTTCTGCGCCATTTTGACCGCTTTTCTTACAACCATATTCGCTAAAGCCTGAGGACTTGTCACGACAATAGTCCCATTTACGGGCAATGACTGGAATACAGTGATCGGCACATCTCCCGTCCCAGGGGGTAAGTCAATCAACAGATAATCTAAATCACCCCAAATTACATCCTTCCAAAACTGATTGACAAGTTGAGCAATCATTGGTCCTCGCCATATTACTGGGTCATCTTCGTTTTCTAACAAAAGATTTAGAGACATTACTTTAATACCAGAACGGCTTTTCGGAGCAATTAGTCCCGCCTCACTGCCATTCGCTTTTCCCTTTACTCCGAAGATTTTAGGAATACTTGGACCTGTAATGTCAGCATCCAAAATCCCAACTTTATACCCTTGCCTCATCAGACTTATGGCTAACATGCTGGTTACAGAGGATTTACCAACGCCTCCCTTACCACTCATAACTGCAATGACCTTGTGAATATGGTTTACTTTTTGAGCCTCTGTCATTTTAGGTTCATTAGAACAACTGTCAGTGGTACAAGTACCCGCTGAGGAACAACTGCTACATGCCTCGCTCACACAAACTACCTCCCTTACTTAGTGATGCCCATGATGTCCATGCTCTTGGCAGACTGACCCAGTACTCACAAGCGTTCCATTAGCATAAGACTTTGCCACATCAACTACTCTTCCTGAAGCCCCTGTTATCACTCCCAGTCCGACCGAGTTGATACCTGCGATCATACCACCGCCGATACCACCACAGATGAGCACTTCTACACCATTACGTTTAAACATACTGGCGAGTCCTTCATGCTGATGCGCGAGTCCTGCTGCGCTTAGAATTTCCACTTTGCGCGCTTCTTGACCCTCGATTTCAAACACGGTGAATTCTGCAGCTCGTCCAAAATGAGCATCTAAGACTTCACCGTTCGTTGGAATGGCTATCTTTTTGAACATATTTTCTCCTCCTATTTTGAAAACCTATATCTATAATATTCTAAGACCTTTTGTACCTCACCTAGCTTAAGACGATAGCTGTTGACCCCCTGAAGATTCCGTCAATACAGGGGAAATTTTGGCCCAGATCTCACGAATCGCCCTCGCAGCTGGACTTTCATAACGGGTAATCGGGTACCCCAAAGCGATTGCTTTGGGTACCATCGGATCGAAGGGAATTTTGCCAACTACTGAAACACCCGACTGAGAACAAGCATCCTCAATCTCCTGTGAGACCTCTATGTTGATATCCCATTTATTTATAATAACTTGTGTTGCAATCCTAAAATGAGCTGTTAATTTTAAGACTCGCTCTAAATCATGCTTTCCAGACTGAGATGGTTCTGTGACGACAAGTACCTGCTGACAGCCAGTGATGGTGGAAATCACCACACATCCGATCCCCGGAGATCCATCGATTAGCACAGCCTTGTTCTGGCATCGTGCCTCATCCCTAGCCAAGCGCCGCACTTCCGCCACTAACTTGCCCGAGCCATCCGCAGCTAAATACAACTCCGCATGAGCGAAATCTCCCACATTCGTTTCCGACAGAAATACTTTACCGGTTGCCTCTGGGCAAAGCTGAATCGCTTGAGTTGGACAAGCATAAACGCAGGCTGCGCATCCTTCACAGCGCTTAGAATCAATATAAGGGAAAACGGTCTCTCCCTGAAGACCCTCCACTGCTTGAACTTTCTCTGAGACCGCATCATAGCGACAAACTTCCTCACAGCGACCGCAATGAGTACAGTGACTAAGATTGATTCGAGCTGTCTGATTACCAACGTATTCGGCTTCTTTTTTGACATGGTGCGCCAGAACTAAATGTAAGTTGGGAGCTTCAACATCGCAGTCTGCAACAATCATTTGTTCAGCAAGCTCAGCGAAAGCTGCTGCCACCGTTGTCTTACCGGTCCCCCCCTTACCTGAAATGATGGCCATCTGCTTCATATTATTTCCCCCTCGGTTTTCCTCTGCTTGACCTCAGTTACAATCCGCTCGCCCAGCGTCTTGAATAAGTCATTCCACTTGCGATCTTGCATCAAGGATTGGCCTCGGGAATAGATTTTTGCAATTTCCAAATCAAAAGGAATACTACCTAAGAGGGTAATGCCCTCTTGAGCACAGTACTCTTGAATCAGGGTACCTTGATCATCTTTATTTTGAATAACCCCAAAATCCAAACCCATTTCACGCATGAGTCCAACAGCAATCTTTAAATCATGCAGACCGAAGAGAGTGGGCTCCGTAACTAAAATTGCTAAGTCACTTCCTTCAGCGGAATGGATCACACTGCAAGAACTCCCAGGAGGACAATCAGCTACGATTATCTCCTCCAAACTTGAAGAATGTTCCTTCTCCCTGCGATGCAAACCTCTAATCACTGGGCCAGCAAGGGATTCACCTTCTTTTAGGACACCTTGTAAGCATAGCAGACCGTCTCGTTCTCCCTCGTCAATTTTCCCAAGTGGCCGTTCCACTTCATCCACCGCCCCAACAGGACAAACGATGCCGCAGGTTCCACAGCCGTGACAAAGTTCTGGAAAAACCAAAACTTTTCCTCCGACAACAGCTAAGGCATGATATTGGCAAGCCTCGCTGCACTTTCCACAAAAAGTGCACGCTTTATTGATTTCTGGATACGGTAAAAAGACTGTTGAGGTGTCTCGTATTTGCGGACGCAAAAATATGAAACCATTCGGTTCTTCCACGTCGTAATCAACATAAGTTGTTTTTCGATAAGGAGCCCAACTTAGAGCCAAATTCACTGCTACAGTTGTTTTGCCGGTTCCCCCTTTACCACTAAGCACGGCTAACCTCATTCATATTCCTCCCTAGACAAGGCCATTCTCAGACCATTCCCTCTAACGTTCTCCGGCGTGCGCGGCTCCAGCTTCAGTGATCTGAATCAGGCGCCCCTCTTTCCAAGCCAAAATAGCCTCGCTAAGTGTCATGTCTTCGCTTGCAGTGTAGGCTGGTATATTCGCTCCGTTGATCACTCGCAGGGCATTAGGACCTAAACTACCCGTAATTAAAACCTCTACCTTTTCCTTAGCCATATATTCTGCAGCAGCGATACCTGCCCCACCGGTTCCTGATAACGCCGGATTGTCTTTATACTCCGCCGTGCTCTGTGGATCTTCAGAATCACAAAAAACAAAATACGGGCAACGTCCAAATCGGTCGTCAACAAACTTGTCGAGACCACATCCCCCTGTTGAAATTGCTATACGCATCCTAGTACATCCTTTCTTTAAAGCAAAGTAGCTATTATAATTTAATTTTGCTCAATTATTTTATTGATGTTTTAAGCAAAAATTTTTTATGTATTGCAACCACTACAACCACTGCAGCTCCTTAACATGGCACAGGAATTGCACATTTCTGCCTTATCACTTGCTACGAGACAATAAGTCCCTTCAATCTTCCAGCAAGCTTTAGATTCATTGACTGGAACAGGACTGTTTTGAGTGGCACCCCCTTTGCAATTTTGCTTATACCAGCAGAAATACATGGAAGTCAAGTGCTTTACACCAGCGATGTTCAAGCCTTTTTCATTCATAAGATATTTGATAAATTTTAGTCTTCTAACATCATTGCTTGAATATCTCCGTTGATACCCTTTCCGGTCAGGACGTATAAGGTCATTTCGCTCCCAAACCCTTAGTGTCTCAGGATGTTCTTCCAGCAACTCCGCAACAGTACCAATTGTATATAGTCCTTGGTCTTCATCAAACATAGTTTTACCATCCAAACTATTTATTTATCTAGGATATACGCTCACTCTCTCTTGAATGATTAATATGTAATTTATTATATATTGTAATTTAATATATTTCAATTATTTTATTGATGTTTGGAAACGTTTTCCGACATTAATCTGGTACCTTCTCCTTATCTGCTTGGTTGTGGTGAAGCATTCATGTATAATCAATATAACTTGCTGATTTGCCAATTCTGGCAAGAGTTGGTTCTCTATCTATTGCTTTGATGTTCATTTCAAGGTTGTTTCTCTACTTCGACCGAATCCTCTACTCGGACAGTACCTCAGCAACCATTTTTCGGTTAATGCAAAAAGGTGGTATCGTTTATGATTCAAGTGACTATTCCGGGCAAAGGGACCATGACCTTAAAAGTATTGGTCTTAGATTATAACGGGACGTTAGCCTTAGATGGAAAAATGTTTGAATCCGTTAAAGATAATCTCCTTCAGTTGTCATCATTTGTTGAGATCCACATTCTCACGGCGGATACCTACGGTACAGTGGCACGTCAATGTAAAGGATTGCCTGTTGAGGTAAAGGTGTTGGAGAGTTTAGACCATACTACCGAGAAAGCAGACTATTTATTGCAGTTTAATAACCAGGAAATTATCGCTATCGGAAACGGCGCTAACGACCAGTTGATGCTAGAACGAGCGCATTTGGGCATCGCCGTCATCGGGCTCGAGGGGGCCTCAATCCAAACTCTCCTGTCAGCTGATTTGGTTGTAAATAGAATTGAGGACGCCTTCGGCTTGCTCATAGTAACCCAACGTCTTAAAGCGACTTTAAGACGTTAAAGAATTCGACAAAGTTATCCCATAGCTACATGATTGCAAATAAAATAAGGGCCAGGAATATATGCAAAGAGCAACTCCTGGCCTTACTTTATTAATTAGGCTAGATTCTTACCGCTGTTCGTTCTAATCTGTTCAGCTAAACGTTTCGCAATTTGATCAAAGGCTGGGGATTGATAATCTTCAACTTTACCAGCATCTGATAATTCAGCTAAGGCCGGGTCAATCGGAAGTTCTCCCAGGAAAGGAATAGAATTACGCTTTGATTCTTCCTCTCCTTTTGGTTTCCCGAAAATTTCTATCCTCTTTTTACAATCTGGACATTGAACATACGCCATATTTTCAATCATTCCGTAAATTGGAGGTTCATAGTTTCGTACCATTTTAATCGCTTTACGTACAACCATATTCGCTAAAGCTTGCGGACTCGTCACCATAACGACTCCATTAATGGGTAGCGATTGGAATACCGTGATCGGTACGTCCCCTGTCCCCGGAGGCATATCGATCAATAGATAATCTAAATCGCCCCAAATTACCTCTGTATAAAACTGATTGACGATTTGCGTAATAAGTGGTCCGCGCAATATTACAGGGTCATCTTCTGTTTCGATCATAAGATTCAGAGACATTACTTTAATGCCATCACGGCTTTTCGAAGCAAGGATTCCAGTTTTACTGACACCCGCTCTTCCTGTCACTCCAAAGATTTTAGGAATACTTGGACCGGTTATGTCAGCGTCTAAAATCCCAACTTTATACCCTTGGCGCATCAAGCTTACAGCTAACATGCTGGTAACAGAGGACTTACCGACTCCTCCTTTACCACTCATAACAGCAATTACTTTGTCAATATGGCTTGCTTTTTGAGCATCTGTCAATTTAGGCTCAGTAGAACAACTTTCAGTAGTACATGTTCCTGCTGCAGAACAACTATTACACGCCTCGCTCACGGTACTGCCTCCCTTTCTAAACAACCCTTTTTCCCTAATGAATAATAGCCAAAATTTATGTTACTCTCCTGATTCTTGTTTGTCAAGTTTGTCCTTCTTGGGTCGCTACTTAATGCTGATGCCCATGATCATGGTGTTCATGTTCTTGGCAGACAGACCCAGTACTCACGAGCTTTCCTTGGGCATACGCTTGGGCCACATCCACCACATTACCTGAAGCCCCAGTGACCACAGAAAGCCCTACCGCATGAAGACCATTTATCATGCCTCCTCCGATACCGCCGCAGATAAGCACCTCAACGCCATTGCGTTTAAACATACTCGCAAGTCCTTCATGCTGATGTTGAAGTCCTGTTGCGCTCAACAACTCAACCTTGCGAACTTGGTTACCTTCAATTTCAAACACTGTGAATCCTGCAGCCCGTCCAAAATGGGCATCTACGACCTCACCATTAGTAGGAATTGCAATCTTTTTAGCCATAATTGAACCACCCTCCAATTTTATATCGAGAGCCTTTTGGCTCCTGATATCCGCCTTAAAATATGTGAATTTAAGAGTTCCCTCCGCAACAACTGCTCTGACCTAGGTTTCTGTGCTGACCGCTACTACAAGTATGCTTAAGCCCGTTGTCCAGTCTCATCTTTTTCATACTTCCACACTTTGGACAGGCTATCTCGTATCCGTATTTACCGCCAGCAGCACACGGTTCAGCCTCCCACATTAGCCCGCAATCGACGCACTCAAACACCCTATTTTTTATGACATAGTTACCACCTCGTATTATAATCGGCCTGCCTTCGACTAACGCTGTGGCAATTTTCGACCTAGCTGCCCCTAGAATTCGCTGAAATGTTGCTCTTGAAACTCCCATGGATGCTGCACACTCAACTTGATCCAAACCCACTTTGTCTTTAAGACGGATCGCCTCTAATTCCTCAAGCTGAATTAATATTTCAGGCCAACGTGACTGTCCCAGTGGAATAAAGGTTTGGCAGACTATTGTATCATCAATTAGACCACAACAACGCCGCCTTGACATTGCATCAGCCCTTTCTGAGCATATGCTCATTTAAATTATATCCAACATTGTCCAGAAAATCAAGTTTAAACAGAAAGTATGGAACGATAAGCTATGCTTTCTGACTAATATATAAAGCCCTATCCAGTCGTGGATAGAGCTTTGAACTTTATAAAAAGATTCATCAGCGCACCGCTTACTTAATCGCAAGTGTGAAACAAGGCCCTTAATAACTGATTAATGATTCGGCATCGCTAAACCTAGCTGATTTTTCATGATTAAAAACACACTAAATATATTTCGTTTCCAATTTTCTGACCTTTGACCAATTCACAGTGGCGTAGGGTAGCAAATTGATTTTCCAATTCCCAAGCTGGTAATTTAAAGTAGTCCACAAGTTCCTGCTTTGTAGCTTTACCATTGTCCTGGATATAAGTATAAAGTTTCTTTTGTAAATCGGTAAGGCCTTCTGTTCCTTTTAAACCTAATGATTCTCTATGAGCTTTTGCAGAATGCACCGCTGCTACATCGCATGTTTTAGGGGGTTGCATCGCTCCTATATAACAGTCCTCACAAAGCGTTTTGCCTCGATGGTCATAACTTTCTCCTTCAGGGATATGTTCTTGACATCTTTCGCAATTCATATGCCAGCCTCCTCCAAAGTATTATAGACTAGTTTCTATGCAACTTGTAAAAATCGGTCCAACCACTTAACACAGATCTTCTTATCACCTCTTTCTCTATAAC
>NZ_AGAF01000213.1 GCF_000224515.1 Desulfosporosinus sp. OT
GGGCTAATGGAATTTTACTCAAGGGCCGCAAGGTTTTCCTACAAAAAAAGGTGAAAGCCGGTGACATTCTCCAAGTTTTAGTTCTAACGGATCAAGCTTATGGGGTTAGACCTGAAGAGGGAGAAATCAATGTACTATACGAGGATGCTCAGATTATTGTATTGGATAAAGCGGCAGGGCAGCTTGTTCACCCTGCTGGAAAGACTGATGTGGGAACATTAGCCAATTTTTTGGCTCATTATTTTCAGACGAAGAGGGTTTTGATTACGATTAGGCCACTACACCGATTAGATCGGGATACTTCTGGCTGCGTGGCTTTTGCCAAAGATGCTCACACACAAACAGAGATGGAGCAACAACTGCGAAGTGGTGCCTTTAAACGGACTTATCTAGCGATTGTGCAGGGTATACTCGAGCAGAAGGGTGTCATTGATGCGCCTATCGGTCATTGCCCTAATAAACCTAACCGACGTATGACTCGGCCAGATGGAGATCAAGCCATAACTTATTACCGTACCATTCAAACGTTATCAGAAGCATCACTGTTAGAACTCTCGTTAACAACCGGAAGGACTCATCAGATTCGAGTTCATCTAGCGCATATCGGTCATTCAATATTAGGGGATGGTATGTATGGAAGGCGCTCCTCCATTATTGGAAGACAGGCACTACATGCTTCGATGCTTTGCTTTATGCATCCCCGAACGGCGCAAGTGGTCACAGTGAATGCGCCATTACCAGCCGACATGGGACGAGTTATTGATTCTTTAAAATAGCTATAGGTCAAAATGAATGCTTGTAAAACTATGTTTTGCCATAGTATTATTTAGTATAAATGGCTCGATAAGGAATGACGATATGCAAAACCTTAAAATAGGCTCTACTGTAATTTCCTATTCAATTAAAAAAAGCTTTAGAGCTAAAAATGTTAATATATCAGTTGGCGTTGATGGAGTACAGGTAGTGGCACCTGTTTCAATGGACGATAGTGAAATTATCCCCCTTGTGGAGAAAAAGCGAGAATGGATATTAAATAAATTTGAGAGTTATCGCCAACGGCTTGCTCAGATAAGGCCAGTACGGGAGTTTGTTAGTGGCGAAACGCTCTTGTTTATGGGTAAAGATTATCCACTTAAGGTAATAGAAGCTGAGGGTGCATTCGCTAGCATTAACTTAACAGATAGTCAATTCCTCGTATATATAAATAAAGATATACCTTTGGAAAAAAGACGAGAAGCAATAAGAAGTGAGCTAGAACAATGGTATATAAGCAAAGCTAAGAGAGTAATCCAAGAGCGACTGGAACTATTCAACAACAGAATTGGAGTAAATATAAATACGGTAAGGTTTAAGAACCAGAAAACTAGGTGGGGAAGCTGCTCAAATAAAGGAAATCTAAATTTCAATTGGAAACTAGTAATGGCCCCGACATACATTGTTGACTACGTGGTTGTGCACGAACTATGCCATCTTATTCAAATGAATCACTCTAAGGAATTTTGGCAACAGGTAAAAAGTCTGATTCCAGATTATAAAGAGAGGCGAAAGTGGTTGAAGGAAAATGGCATAAAATTAAATGTATAACTGTGCTCCCAGGCCTTTCCTTATGCTAATGGTCTATTCTCATTGATTATGTATGGGAACTAAAATAGATGCACTAATGACTCTCGTTGGAACGATGAAGTCTTTTTATTGACCTCGACTATTTTTGACAAGTTTTAGCCGAATCTTATGTGATAATTAGAGCAAGAGAGGTGTAGTCAACTTACTCATACCCTCGAATAAAACATAAGAGGAGGAAACAAACATGTCTCAAGTAACTGGTATCTCATGCCCAATCTGTAGTAAAGGTGTTCTTAAAATCGATGCTCTAAATAAGTCAGGTATATCAATCGAATCAGCCGAATTAAGTGTTAATATGTTCGGTGAGGTAGAATTTTTTGGTGCAGAAGATTTAATTGGAACCGATAATGAATGGAAATCTACGTCAGCAGTATGTACTAAATGTAATGCTGATTTTGAAGTTAACCCGGAGAACTTCGTTATATGGCCTGTATCTGCTTCAAATACAGAAGCCAAAAAGTATAGAATAGGAAAGTGGGTAACCTTTTAAACTTAGGATGAGCATTTGCCCATCCTATCATTTAAAACTTAAAATAATACAAGTAGGGCAAAAAGAGGGTCAAACAGACAAAAATAAAGGGTTTCCATGAAGGAAACCCTTTGATTTCAGTGGTCGGGGCGACGGGATTCGAACCCACGGCCTCTTGGTCCCGAACCAAGCGCGCTACCAAACTGCGCCACGCCCCGTTTATTAGAACGTTTATTATAATAACAAACTGCTGTATTCCTGTCAACCTATACTTTTCAGTTTCTACCAACTCAGTCCCTGTCACCGTCATATCTACCTCATTAGACACTCTAAACAACCTAGAAGATGGATGAAGATGTATTATTAACAAAAGACTAAATAGTAAAATATGTAAATATTTAAAATATATGTTATACTGTCTATATTGGATTAATCCCAGGCAAGCATAAACAGAATGAACATTAGTAATGTGTTTCAAATATTCAAAACTTCAAAATGCTTATCGTGTCACAGGTATTCCAGGTCCATGGTTTATGAAGATAGAAGCTTAGAAGCTCAAGAATTAAAGTTCAAAAGCTCAGTTATTCCATAACTGAGAAGTTTAGGATATACTCTATACGATCCTATAACATACAAA
>NZ_AGAF01000212.1 GCF_000224515.1 Desulfosporosinus sp. OT
AATATCAAATACTTAAATACAACTAGAACGTTATGAATTAGCAATTATTGATTATTGCTAATTTAATTCATATATATTTGAAACTATCCTTGTTTTCTATGATCCTGTCAGCAATCTTAGTTCCAACGTAACGAAAGTAGATTTCACTGTCTTCCCAACTTGAATAATTGCGGTCTTCAATTACCCGACCACTTTTCATAATTTGTCGAAGAAAGGGAATTGGAATTCTATTAGTTTGGTTTATATCAAAGTTCGCAATTGAGCGTTCAAATTCATGTTCTAAGTTAGTAGAATTCCAATACATAGGCCCTTCTTGAGATTTTATCTCGAATGCACGCCTTACAAGCTCATATGTAATAGCACCAAATGTAATTAGAATTTTGGGCTGGTGTTCGAGAACAATTTCCTGTAGCAATTCAATCTCTTTGGTTACTTCTGCTGCCTGACAATTTGAGGTTTTATGAGCTATGCCAATATCACTAACGGTGCTTTTTATAAAGATATTTTCAGTTTCAATTCTTGTGCGAAGTTTACGATAAACCTTGTCCTGAATCTCATCTAATATTGGAGCCCAAATAACCTGAAACATGGCGAAATGATTAGGATTTACTAAGAGCCAAATAGGATAGGATTTATCTCCGGATTCTTTCATTATGCTATCAGTTGAAATTGAATATTTATCAAGTGCTAAATTAGACATATCAATCCCACCTTTAGTGTTTATAGTTCACTAATTAATCTCCCTTAAAGCATTAGACACAACTTTTAAAATGACCCTCCTCCTTTGCCTAATAACATTGTTAAATAGCAAGAAGTATGCCATCTCTAAGAACCGCTAGTTTCAAGCATTTATCAATGAAAAATTACAAGAGGTGTAGCATTTGCTACACCTCTTGTAAATCGGATAACCTGATTAAGGCGATCTATCGTCTTCATGCTCTATTTTAATAGAGTATTGAAGCATTTCTATAATTGTATCTTCTTTCAATCATATGTATCATATAATTCACTTTTTAGATTTTAAGATCATATGTTAGAGGATGCTTTTTATTTAACATAGAATAATAATATTTTGATAGCAAGTCACCAAGGAAAACGTGCTAATGTGCAGACTATAATTTGATGCCATATTTTTGTAGTCGATACAGTAGAGTCGGACGGGTAATTCCTAGATACTTGGCCACTTTTGTCTGATTATTATCATGCTTTTCTAATGCCTTGATAATAAGATGCTTCTCTAACTTTCCCAGAGTAAAACCTTCTGTGAGGTTTATTCCAGGTGCAATGGGTTCCTCTAAACTATTCATTAACTCCTTAGGAAAATGTCCTGGCTGAATTTCTGGGCCCTGACAAACAATAAGTGCTCTTTCGATCACGTTCTGAAGCTCTCTTATGTTACCAGGCCAGTTGTAGCGAGTTAGAATTTTCATTGCTTCTGAAGAGATTTTTTTACTATGCGTTGGATCAAATTTTAGAAGAAAATGATTAACTAACAGGGGAATATCTTCTTTCCGTAATCTGAGTGGCGGCATGTTGATATGCACGACGTTTAAGCGATAATAAAGGTCCTTTCTGAAGGTTCCGTTAGATATAGCAGTAGCCAGATCTATATTAGTGGTGGTAATGACTCGGACATCCACATGGATCGTTTCAGTTCCACCTACTCTTTCAAAGCACCTTTCCTGTAGTACTCGAAGTAACTTTACCTGCATGTTGATTGGCATTTCTCCGCATTCATCCAGCAAAATCGTACCATGATCTGCGATTTCAAAGCGGCCCTTCTTTTTACTGGTTGCCCCAGTGAAAGCACCTTTCTCATGGCCAAATAGCTCGCTCTCTAACAGTTGTTCCGGAAGAGCCGCACAGTTTACAGCTACGAAAGGCTTGTCAGCTCTGTTGCTGGCCTTATGTATTTCCATAGCAGCTACTTCCTTACCGGTTCCACTTTCACCTGTTATCAGAACAGTTGTGCCAGTTTTCGCAACCTGTCGAATCAGGAGGGCAACCTCTTTCATGGCATCGCTCTGACCAATGAACTTTCCATACTTTTTGCCTAATTCCTGATATAAAGAATTTACTTGGTTTTCTAAATTAAACAGGCGTAAAGCCTGTTTAACCTGCACCTTGATCTCTTCAAGCTTAAAAGGCTTAATGATATAATCCGAGGCCCCAATTTTCATAGCTTCAATTGCAGTATCAATCGTCCCGTGGGCGGTAATCATAATTACAGGAATACTGGAGTTTATTTTATTTAGTTCTTTTAACACCTCAATACCATCAATATCAGGCATCTTCAAATCCAATATTACCATCGAGGGTTCAGTCTCATGGGCCAACTCAATACCTTGTAAACCTCTCGTGGTGGTAACCACTTGATAGCCTTCATGACTTAGTGCCCGTTCAAGGGCCCAGCACATTCTTTCCTCATCGTCAATTACCAGAATTCTTGGTGTCAAGAAGATCACTCCTGTCGCATAATTGTGGTTTTACAGGAAGATTAATAATAAACGTTGATCCTTGGTTAAGGTTGCTATTCACCTCAATTGTTCCACCATGCAATTTAATACTTTGATAGGATATCGAGAGTCCCAGACCCGTGCCTGTTTTTTTGGTTGTATAGAAGGGATCAAACAACCTAGACTGCTCCTCGGCAGGGATGCCCTCTCCAGTATCAGAAAAACTGATAACAACCATGTTGTCGATTTCTTTGGTTATTATTTCCAGGCGTCCTCCGGAAGGCATTGCTTCGGCAGCATTAACAATTATGTTAACAAATACCTTTTTTAGCTTTTCAGTATCTGCTAGAATTTTAGACAGTTTATTATCAAGCTGCAATACAACTTTTACCTTCTGCTTTCGTAACATTGCCGCTGAAAAAGAGAGGACTCCCATGATTAAATCATTGACAGAACACTCCTTAATAGAAACTTTGTTAGGACGGCCAAAGTCCAGCAGTTCTTGAATTTCCATATCCTGACGGTCCACTTGCTCATCAATGGCCCTTGTAAATTCTTCGATGCCGCTTACTTGAGCGTATTCCTGCTTCATTAGTTCTACTAAAGTTTTAATAATTCCAATTGGGTTACGCAATTCATGTGCAACACCAGTTGCTAAACGGCCAAGTGCAATGAGGTGTTCCGATTGTCTCAGTTGATCCTCTAAGCGTTCCTTTTCCGTTAAACTTACGGCCATCCGATTAACTGCTCGGGCTACTTGACCCAGTTCACCTGACATTTCAGGCAATAAGTGATGTATATCCAACTCCATGTTATGCAATCCCTGCTTTAAGCGGTCGACGCCAGTGGTTAGATTTCTAATAATTATAAGGGTGCCAATCATAACTAAGGCCAGCACACTAAGAGTGAAATATCGTAGCAGTTTCCGAAAAAAATTGTTCTGGTAGAAGAAGGGATCGAGACGCTCCCCTACCCACATTACTGCCACAACTTTCCCCTTAAGTACAACAGGAGAAATATACTCAACGACCTGATCATTCCAAGAACCAGAAATTCGAAACAACGGTTCGTTACTCAGCTCGGTTGCAATTAGGCCTTGTTTAGTAGTAGCAAAGATATCTTTCTCCCGCTGAGCTTCTTCTGCCGGAGAGAGGTTACGATAGTTATGCAAGAAACCCAGTATCATAATCTTCTCTGTGTGGGGTACATATAAACCGAAGCGAATGCCTAAATTTGCTGGCACCTGTGGTTCTATGACCCGGTTAAACTCATTATGAAGTATGGTTGTTGGGACATCTCCTGTCCCAGTCCATATAGATTCCAGATTTCTTGTAAATTCATTATTAGTACTTTTGACCAAGGCCTCCAGTCTCTGTTCTTTGTCTAAGAATACAACTTGATCTGTCCGTGAAGCGAAAAAGATGTCATACATCAATGCTACTAAAGGTACAAGCATGATTGCGGCAACGATAATCACTATCTGATTGGTCAGACTGTTACCTTCTAAAGACAAAAATTTTTTTTATTCTTCAGAAAAACCTACCTCCCATATAATGGTGTAGTCTGAAAGTGAATAATGCATATATCCAGGATGAAGGTAGGTCGTTTACGCTTCTTTGCTTAAATCCAAATCTTAAGATGATCCTTGTTCTCAATTATCTTTTCGGCGATCTTTGTGCCAACATAATGAAAGTAATTTTGACCAAAATAACCGTGATCTTCTATAAATTTGCCACTAGAAATTACCTTGCGTAGTAAGGGAATCCGATTGGTTTTGTTTATATCAAAGTTCTCAATTGATTTTCCGAATTCATCTCCTAAGTTAGAAGTACTCCAATACTTAGGCCCTTTTTCGGGGAGAATTTCGTAGGCACGTCTTAAAAATTCAAATGGAAATGCGCCAAAGGAGATCAGAATTTTTGGCTCATGCTCAAGAGCAATTTCTTTGAACGTTTCAATCTCTCTACCAACTTCTGCCCCCCACCAATTTAATGTATTAGGAACGATTGTGCTATCGCAAATAGCGTTCCTTATATAAATATTGGTAGTATCGATTCTTGTATGAATTTCCCTATACACTTTATCCTGTATTTCAGCTAAAGCAGGCGTCCAAATGTTGTGACGTACAGCAGGATGCTTGGGATTGACTATTAGCCAAATTGGATAAGATTTGTCTCCCGAATCCCTCTTAATTGTCTTATCTGAGGGTATATAGTTATTAAGTGTTGAGCGGAACAAAAGAATCCCACCTTTCAAGTATTAAAGTTAGTGCGAACAATCTATTAAAGTTTGGTGCGCACAAGACACTAATTTCTTTGTTATCCCGAATTCCAAATTTCAGAACAACTCTTGCTCTGAGTTTAGCAACTAATATTAGCAGGTTTCTCTCGAGGGTTACTGCCGTGCAGAAGTATCGATTCCTTGCAGGAGATTATTAAAATATCTACCTTTTTAGGGCAGATTAATTGCTTATTCAATACTTTGTGATAAGCCGCGCTTTCACGAATTTCGGGATATAGTGTCAATGAAATACCTTATTAGCGGCCTTTAGAGGCTGCTTTCTTATTTAACAAAAAAAGTGACAATTGCGTGATAAACATGAAACGACATTTTCATCTGTACTCTCTCCACTTCCTTTCCAATCGAATATTTTAATGATCACAAGATAAAGATTAGCATTGTGTCACCACTGTGTCTATAGTAGATCGGTATGCTCATAATCAATATAATTTATGGATAATTGTGTTGTATATTATATTGAGGACCGTCGAGCCTCAGGCTCATACTGTACTTTTTTTCTTTTAAGGTTATTGACGTTAGTATTTATGGATAGGGCTACCTTAGGAAGGAATTCTGTATTCATACCAAATCATATTGCTAATCAATAATAATGCAGTGTATAATGAAGCTGTAGTTGTCTTAGGTTTGTTTATGTTCGGTTTGTTAGTGAATTAACCTAGTTTTGATTAACTAAACCAAACATGGGCTAACTTAATACATGTATTACATAATTCATAAGGAGGAGTATAAGTGAAAAGAATCTCGTGTCTGGTATTTAGTTTTCTACTAATTCTATCCTTGGTTGGTTGCAGTGCAGGAAATGCTACCCAACCGTCCACAAGCGAAACACAGACTAAACCCACTGAAATCAT
This sequence comes from Desulfosporosinus sp. OT, assembly GCF_000224515.1. GTDB lineage: Bacteria > Bacillota > Desulfitobacteriia > Desulfitobacteriales > Desulfitobacteriaceae > Desulfosporosinus. Next base: position 5,609 of record NZ_AGAF01000212.1, read on the forward strand.
GATATCGGCTGCAGCTAGTTTGAAGGATTCATTGACTGAAATCCAAAAAGATTATACTCAGAAAAAACCCGAAGTGAAGCTTACCATTAATTTTGGTGCTTCAGGAACACTCCAACAACAAATTGAACAGGGTGCCCCGGTAGACCTTTTTATTTCTGCAGGAAAGTCACAGGTAGATGCCTTAGAGAAAAAGGATTTGTTGGTTAAAGATAGCCGAGTCGATTTACTGGGAAACGATTTAGTTCTTGTTACTGGGAAAGATAACAGCAAGGTTACATCCATTGAAGATCTGACTAAAGCGGGAGTTGAAAAGGTCAGTATTGGTACTCCAGCGTCAGTTCCTGCCGGCAAATATGCCCAAGAAGCCTTGAATAACCTCAAACTTTGGGATGCCTTACAACCTAAGTTAGTAATGGCTAAAGATGTGACCTCGGTTCTGAATTATGTAGAAACAGGAAATGCGGATGCAGGATTTGTATATCGATCCGATGCTCAAAATTCAACTAAAGTTAAGGTTGTTTCAGTTGTTCCGGACAGCAGCCACAAGCCTATTGTCTACCCTGCAGCTATTATTTCAGCTACTAAAAACAAACAAGTTACAGAAGATTTCCTGAAGTACTTACAGAGTTCAGATGTCCAACAAGTCTTTACAAAATACGGATTCAAGACATTAGCAAAATAAACTAGTATTCGGGAGAGTCCTATGGAATTTAGCTTCATTCCTATTATTTTATCGCTGAAAGTTGCCTTCGCATCGGTGATTATTGTAGCCTGTTCTTCGATTCCCATAGCCGGCCTTATGGCCAAGCGAGAGTTCTTGGGCAAAGATGTTGTCGAGTCAATTATTACTTTGCCCTTGGTACTTCCCCCTTCGGTGATTGGTTTTATGTTGCTCGTGTTTTTCGGAAAGAACGGTCCTTTAGGTAAGCTGCTTGAACAATGGTTCCATACAAGAATAGTTTTTACCTTAGAAGGAGCAGTAATAGCGGCAGCGGTCGTATCGTTGCCTTTGATGTATCAATCCGTAAAGGTTGCGATGGAGAGTGTTGATCAAAATCTTGAGAAAGCTGCACGTACATTGGGAGCCGGAGAATTAAAGGTGTTCTTCACCATAACTCTTCCTTTAGCTTGGAATGGTATTGTTGCTGGTTTAGTTTTGGCTTTCGCGCGGTCTCTGGGAGAATTTGGAGCAACGTTAATGATTGCTGGAAATATTCCTGGCAAGACTCAAACAATGCCTCTAGCTATATACTTTGCCAATGAATCAGGTGATACCAGGCAAGCAAGCATCTTGGTTATTATCATGACTGTCTTTAGTTTTCTAGTGATTTATGGGCTGAATCGATGGGGAAAGGGATCAAAACGCGATTCGAGAGGAGGTGGGAATAATGCTTAACGCTCATTTTAAAAAAGATTTACCCACCTTTGATCTTGAAGTAGATATCTCTTTGAGTAATGGCATTCTTGCCCTTGTTGGTCCTTCAGGCGCTGGCAAGACGACAATTTTGCAGTGTGTAGCAGGCCTCCAGACCCCTTCATGGGGAGAGATAAATATCCATGACAAGGCCGTCTTCTCTTCTGATCATGGCATAGATATTCCTATCAGAAATCGACGTATTGGGTATGTTTTTCAAGATTATGCTCTCTTCCCGCACATGACAGTTGAGAAAAATGTGATGTATGGTAAGCCTAAAAAAGGGAATATCCCCAACAAAGCCCTTAACGTTTCAAATGTCTTAGACATGCTCAAGATCGGTCATCTCCGAAATCGCTATCCCAATCAGATTTCGGGGGGGGAAAAACAAAGAGTTGCTCTTGCTCGGGCCTTAATGACGGAACCTGAACTTTTATTGCTTGATGAACCTCTTTCCGCTCTTGACCAGGACACGCGGAGTACATTACAGCAAGAGTTGCTTAAGCTTCAAACCCAATGGAAAATTCCCTTTATTTTAGTTACACATGACGTTCAAGAGGCAGAAATGCTTGGCGACCAGATAATCAAGCTGGATCGAGGTAAACAAGAGGAGATTAAGGGAATCAAGAAGCTTCATAAAGCCCAGTGAAAAATTGAATAATTAAATCTCCGAGCCAGAATGACCTAAAGAGCAAATCTATGGTCACTGGACAGGGCCTGAGTCCTCAGGGTGTTCCCGGAAACGGGTATGCCTTCACATTTTGAAAAGGAGTAGCACACATGTTAGACTGGGACGCCAGTTAACTAGAGCTCCCTTTTTGGGAGCTTATATTTTTTAGCATTGTTCAGTGACGTAGGTAAGGGGGGCGGAGGCATAGTGATTGATTTGAGGGGATTAGACTTTTCTCCGCTTTTAATATCCTTAAGAGCAGTGATCATAGCAACTATTGTGACCTTTTTCCTGGGAATCGCGGCTGCGTGTTTTGTTTCAGGATATAGGGGAAAATTCAAGGGATTGATTGACGGTGTGCTTACTTTGCCGCTGGTTTTACCACCAACCGTTGTAGGATTTTTGCTTCTTTTACTGTTTGGTAAAAATGGACCTCTCGGAAAACTGTTGATGGCAATTGGAATGACGGTTATCTTCTCCTGGCCAGCGACGGTTATCGCTGCTTCAGTTGTTGCTTTCCCTTTGATGTATCGAACAGTAAGAAGTGCCTTTGAACAAATTGACCAAAATATAATAAATGCTGCACGTACGCTAGGAGTCTCAGAATGGAAAATATTTTGGAAGATAACAATTCCGCTTTCCTGGCCGGGCGTTGCAGCGGGTACTGTCTTAGCCTTTGCAAGGGCTCTGGGTGACTTTGGTGCGACGCTTATGATCGGCGGTAATATTCCTGGAAAAACCCTGACAATCCCTGCTGCGATATTTTTTGCAGCTGAAAGTGGTGACATGAGAAAGGCTTTGGTCTGGGTGATACTCATTTTTGTTATTTCCCTGATAGTTATGACATTGATGAATTACTGGACTGATTACCAAAGCAAAATGACTGCAACTATTGGTAGGAGATAATATGGCATTATTGGTTGATATCCAAAAAAAACTACCGGGGTTTAAGCTTGAGGTTAAGTTTGAGACAGGTATGAATATTCTGGGACTTTTAGGAGCTTCCGGTTCGGGTAAAAGCATGACCTTACGTTGCATTGCGGGAATTGATAAACCCGACCATGGAAGAATTGTGCTCAATGGCCGAACTTTGTTTGACTCTCAGAAAGGCATAAATCTCCCCTGCCAGAAAAGAAAGCTGGGTTATTTGTTTCAAAATTACGCACTTTTTCCTAATATGACCGTTGAAGAAAACATTGGTTTTGGAATTGGAGATAAAAAACGAGCAGATCGGCTGGCTATAATTAAGAAACAGGTGAAGATGATTAAGTTGGAAGGTTTGGAAAAGAGATATCCTAACCAGCTTTCCGGAGGACAACAGCAGCGAGTTGCCTTGGCTAGAGCTTTGGCCATTGAGCCAGAGGTTTTGCTCTTGGATGAACCGTTTTCTGCACTTGATGACTATCTAAGAAGCCACATGGTCAAACAATTGAGCGAAACGTTAGCAAACTATCAGGGTGTTACACTGTTTGTAACCCACAACATGAATGAAGCCTATAGTATTTGTGATAAATTGGTTATCCTGGCCCAGGGGAAAATTGAAGCAAAAGGGAGGACAGTGGAAGCATTCAAATCTCCACCTTCACTTGTAGCTGCGCAATTGACTGGGTGTAAAAATTTATCCCTGGCAAAATACATAGCACCGTTTGAATTACAGGCGTTAGATTGGGGAATTAACTTGAAAACCGAAATTGAAATATCGAGACAAATTGAATGGGTGGGTATTCGGGCCCATACGATCGAACTGGCCTCAGACGGAAAAGGAGACAACGTGTTTAGATGTTGGCTTAATTCTACCAGTGAGACCCCATCTTGGATGACAGTCTATCTAGCCGTGGAAAAGCAGACTCAGCGATTAGATAACCAGCAAATTCAATGGGAAGTCACCAAACAAATGTGGTCTGAATTAAAGGATAAACCACAGCCTTGGAACCTGAGAATTAACCCTGAGGAACTGATCATTGTCTGATTTCAATCAAGTGGTAAATATAAGGAGGAAGAGGGAAGTTTATGAAACTATCTAATAATAAAATTTGGAAGACTAATAAAACACATGCTATCTTGGGATTGATTGCTTGTTCGCTATTATTACTTGTCCTATTTATTTCGGGATGTTCAAGTGCAGTAACGGAACCTTCAAAAACGGAAGATAGTAAAGCTACTGCTCAGAATAAACCAGTTGAACTTTTGATCTCCACCGCTCCAAGTTTAAAAGGTTCGTTTGAAGAAATCAAAGGGCTGTATACGGCTAAAGAGGCTGGAGTAAAATTGGTTTTTAATTATGGACCCTCAGGTTCCCTCCAAAATCAGATTGAGCAAGGCGCTGCCGCAGATATATTTATTTCTCAGGGCAAGCCACAAATGGATGCTTTGGAGCAAAAGGGGCTGATTAAGAAAGAATCCAGGATAAATTTGTTAGGTGATGAACTTGTTTTAATCGTTGCTAAAGACAACGCTACGCTTAAGAAGTTTGAAGATTTAACCAAACCTGAAGTTAAGAAGATCGGAATTGGTGAGGCTGAATCAGTTCCGGCCGCCAAGACTGCCAAAGAAACCTTAGAAACGCTTAAACTATGGGATGCCCTACAACCTAAACTGGTCATGGGTAAAGATTTAATGCAAGTCATGGCTTATGTTGAGACAGGTAATGCCGAAGCAGGTTTTGTCTGGGATACGATTGCGGTCACCTCGGATAAAGTTAAAATCGTGGCTACAGCACCCGCTAATTCGCATAAACCGGTTTTCTTGCCAGCAGCGGTGGTAACAGCCTCTAAAAACGGTGATGCGGCCGCGAAGTTTTTGGAGTATTTGCAGAGTGATGAGGCTATGAAGGTTTTTGAAAAGAATGGTTTTATAAAGGGGAAGTAAAAACAATAATCTAAAGCTGAAAAAATCAATGAAACGGAGGTGGAGACTCTGCAATACATCAGTGATGAAACAATTGATCGCTGGATCAAAGAAGATGTTCCATATCTCGATTTAACAACGCTTACCCTGGGCATAGGTGGGCTAAAGGGGAAAATTAGTTTTAAGGCAAGGGAATTTACGGTGTTATCTGGAGTCGAGGAAGTTTTAAGAATCTTTACCAAGCTAGGAATTACGTCGACTCGATCATTGTCATCAGGTTCTGTTGTTAACAAAGGAGATATCTTTATTGAAGCTGAGGGGTTGGCATCAAGCCTTCATATGGCTTGGAAAGTGTCGATGAATATACTCGAATATTCCTCAGGGATTGCGACGAGAACAAAAAAGATGGTGGATAAGGCTAAATCAGTTAACCCTCATGTTGCTGTTTTGGCCACTCGAAAATCATTTCCGGGAACTAAAGAGCTTTCCATAAAGGCAATACTGGCCGGAGGTGCTTTTCCTCATCGGTTGGGTTTATCGGAAACAATCTTAACTTTTAAACAACATGTAGCTTTTTTGGGCGATATCAACAATCTCGCCCGAGTAATTAAAGAAATAAAATCCAATGCCTGTGAGAAAAAGATAATTGTTGAAGTAGAAACCCTGGAAGATGCATGTCTTTTATCTGAATCTGGAGTTGACGGATTGCAATTTGATAAAATCCCAGCCTTGGAGCTAAAGAGCATTGTTGATCAAATCAGAGGAATTAACCCCCAGATTACGTTACTTGGAGCGGGTGGCATCAATGAGAGTAATATCGAAGAATACGCCCGTTCAGGTATTGATGCCATTGTGACGACTTCGATGTATTTTGGTAAACCTTCTGACATTGGAGTGACGATGGAAAAACTTTAACTCATGATTCGTAGAAGGAAATGACAACTGCTTAACACTTGAAAAATTATATAAATCCTATCTCCGAGCCGTAATAACCTAATGAAAAATCTATGGTTACCGGCCAGGGCTTTAAGCCCTCAGGGTGTACCCGGAAACGGATATGCCTTCACTATTGAAAAGGAGGTGGCTAGGCCTGCTGGCTTTGTTTGGCATGCTCCACTTTCTATGGTGGAGCTATTTTTATGCCGGACAGGGCAAAGCATAGTAATCGCTGGAGATGCTTTGAAATACATAAGCAGTAAGGATTCGGAGTCAAATCCATGACGAACAGGGGGGGATAGATATGAAACTGGTTACGGTTTCCGGGCCGCCTTCTTCCGGCAAAACTTCAGTTATATTGAAGGCCATAGAATGTTTAAAACAGGAAAGCTACAAAATCGGAGTCATCAAGTTTGACTGTCTCACAACGTTTGACAATATTTTGTATGAAAAGGTTGATGTTCCGGTCAAAGTTGGTTTATCCGGGAACCTTTGTCCAGATCATTTTTTTGTCAGCAATATTGGAGATTGCGTTCGATGGGGATTAATGGAGAATTTTGATTTGCTGATTAGCGAGAGCGCAGGTTTGTGCAATCGGTGTTCCCCTCATATTAAAGACATCCTGGCTGTGTGCGTTATTGATTGCCTGGCTGGAGTGAATACGCCTAAAAAGATAGGACCGATGCTGAAACTGGCAGATATTATTGTGATTACGAAAGGGGATATCGTCTCTCAAGCAGAAAGAGAGGTCTTTTTCTTTAAAGCGAAGCAGGCGAATCCTAAAGCTATGATCATGTCGGTTAATGGGATAACTGGGCAAGGAGCCTTCGACTTGAGTAGAAGACTTAAGGATACTGTGGAAATTGCTAATCTGGAATTAAAACGGTTGAGATTTACAATGCCGGCAGCCTTGTGTTCGTATTGTCTTGGAGAGACCCAAATTGGTGAAGATTATCAAATGGGAAATCTTAAAAAAATGGATTTTGAGGTGTTTTCATGAGCATACCCGCCTTGACAATCCCTTTAAGAGAAATGATTCTGAAATATCCTTACTTGGAAGACTTTTTTATTTCTTTAGGCTTAAAGGATTACCATGTTGATTTATCCTGCGCGGAGTATGTGGATCAGCTTAGTGACGGTCAAATCGAAGATCTAGGTATGGACAGGGAGCAGCTAATATCTAACTACACAGAGTATTTTCAAAAAATGGCTGAAATTGCACTTAGGACAACCGAGCGGGTGAGGTCGATTACGATCATTGGAGGGCGTGATAAGACTGGGCAGGCAGAAAATTTGTCCTTTACGATGAAAACAGGAGATATTATCTGCGTTGTGGGTCCTACAGGCTCGGGGAAAAGCAGACTGTTAGCTGATATTGAATGCCTAGCTCAAAGAGATACCCCTACGGGACGGCAAATCCTAATTAACGATTCAGTTCCCAATGAGGATAAGCGTTTTACCGTTGAACATAAACTCATCGCCCAGCTTTCACAGAATATGAATTTTATCATGGATTTAACGGTTCAAGAATTCATTACCATGCATGCCGAAAGTCGAATGATTGAAAACGTTGAAGAAACTGTTCAATCCGTAATTGTCTGTGCCAACGAGTTGGCAGGCGAGAAATTCAGCCTGGATACACCCGTCACCAGCTTAAGTGGGGGACAGTCCAGAGCGTTAATGATCGCGGATACGGCCTTACTGAGTTCATCTCCTATTGTGTTGATTGATGAAATCGAAAACGCTGGCGTGGACCGAGAAAAATCCTTGGAGTTGTTGGTGAAAGAGGAAAAGATTGTCTTAATGTCTACCCATGACCCTATTCTGGCCTTGATGGGTCATAAACGAATGGTTATCAAAAATGGAGGGATAAGTCAAATCGTCGAGACATGCGCTCAAGAAAGATCAAATCTAATGTTACTGCAACAATTTGACGGAACAATGATAAGACTGAGAAATATGATTCGATCAGGAGAAAAGATTGACTTCGATATTAAGAACTTGTTCGGATTGTAAGATTAGCTAGTCAGTATTGGATCAGAAAGTTCTTGAATTGTTGAGGTTGCGAAAATGGGCCTGATAAGATGAGGGGGTTTTAGAATGACAATTGATTCAGATAGTTTAATCAGTGAATTGTTAAGGCAATATCCTGAAACTTTGGAGGTGTTTGCCTCAAATGGCTTTGAAGATCTTGTCGATAAGGACATTCTCAGGCAAATTGGCCCTTTTATCCGATTGAAAACAATGCTTCAGACGAGACATATCAATCCTGCGATCTTTATCAAGCTGCTGGAAGAAAGGATAAACACATTTTATTCCCTGAAATACTCTCTTGAGTCCTGTAGAGAGAGAACGACAGATAAGTTAAATCTCCTAGCTCTTCTGCCCTGTCCGCTCAAACTACCTCTGCAGCAGGCCTTCGATAAATATCTGGCTAAGGAATTTGACTTAGGCAATGATGGGCTAGATTATCTTATCGAAGGAAATGCCAATAATCAGCTTTCCTATTACCCCTATGTCGATCAATTTGAAGATCTTGAGGATATCCCGGACGTGATCATTACCCCGGGTCTGAATAATTTCTTTCACCAACGGTTTATTCAACGGTTTATAGATAAGGGTTTTTTCCTTGATGCTGCGAATTATCAGCCTCATAATCGCTACTTGAATAGTGGGATTAAAGACCCAGGGGGAAACTACACGATCCTGGCGATGAACGTATTGGTGATGGTTATTGATCATTCCCAAATCGGATCGACTGATTTCCCCAAGAAGTGGGAGGATATCTTGAATCCCGAATTTGAGAAAAGAGTTGCGATGCGAGGACAAAATGATTTTTTTTGTGAAACAGTTTTATTGGCGATCTATAAAACCTATGGAATGGAAGCAATAAAACGTTTGGGACGTTCAGTGAAATACGGCTGGCATCCAGCTCAAATGGCTAAGGCGGCAGGCAGTGGAAACAAAGGGGCTCCAGCCGTAAGTATAATGCCGTATTTCTTTACTAAGACCATCAAACATAAAGAAAATATTACCATTGTCTGGCCAGAGGATGGTGCCATTATCAGCCCAGTTACAATGTTGGTAAAAGCAGAGAAAGCCCAGAAACTTGAAAAGATTGCGAACTTTTTCACCAGCCGAGAAATAGGCAATATATGCGCCGGGGCTTGTTTTCCATCATTGCACCCGGAAGTAAAAGATTCGATACCGGAAAGTGTGGCGTTCAACTGGCTGGAATGGGATTTCATTAAATCACGGGACATAGGTGAATTGCAAACAGAATTAAACGCTGAGTTCTTAGTCAGTTTTAATCAATAAATCTTTGTAGGAAGGAGCCCGACGCGCATACTGGTTTTAATCGGAGGGTTCGTAGAGGCTCTTTCCAGCTCAGTTACCTAGTTAGCAAAGAAGTGCTGGGGATGAGCCTATCTAGAGAGGAAGAAGGTTTAATGAGAACGAGAAGTATTATGCTCTGTTTAATGATCATGACTTTGTTGATGCTTAATCTAGCAGGATGCGGTCAGTCGGCTACGTCAACACAGACTAAACAGAATTCAACAACATCGACCAATCAAACTGTAGATACCAAACGTACTATTACGGATATGGGAGGTAGAACGGTCACTGTTCCCAACACTATAAAGACTGCCTTTGCCATCAGCCCAGTAGGTTCGATCATGCTCTATGCGTTGTGTCCGGATAAAATGGTCGGTTGGAACTATGCCCCACGACCTTCAGAGATAAAGTACATACTGCCTAAATATCAGTCGTTGCCCGCTTTAGGAGGCTGGTATGCTGCCAATAAGACGAGCATAGAGGAAATTTTAAAAATACATCCAGATATCATAATTGACATGGGCGACGTCAATAAGGCGGAAATTTCCAATGCGGATAAGATCCAAACACAATTGGGGTTACCAGTCGTATTGGTTGATGCACCTGTGCTGAAAATGGACAAGGCTTGCGAATTTATGGGGGAGCTCCTTGGTGAAAAAGCCAAGGCTCAGGAGCTAGCAGATTATTGCAGAAATACAATTGCTGATGTTACAGCAAGAGCAGCAAAAATACCTCAAGATAAGCGCATCAGCGTTTATTATGCGGAGGGAGCAAAAGGGTTGCAGTCCGAACCTGATGGTTCAACGCATATTGAAGCTTTAAGTTTAGTGGGGGGTCTTAATGTCGCCAAGGTTCCCCTAGGGGGAAAATCGGGATTATCGTCAGTGTCCCTAGAACAAATACTAGCTTGGAATCCTGATGTGATTTTAGCTTGGACTGAAGAACAGGGAGGGTTCTATAAAGGGATTCTGTCTGATCCAACTTGGAAAGAAATCAAGGCTGTCCAGCAAAATCGTGTCTATCAGGTTCCTGATGCACCTTTTTGCTGGTTTGATCGACCACCTTCAATTAATCGTATTATAGGGTTTAAGTGGTTAGGCAATTTGCTCTACCCTGATGTTTTTAACTACAACATGGTTGCAGAAGTTAAAGACTTTTTTGCGAAATTCTATCATTATGATCTTTCAGACGAAGAAGCGAAAACTTTACTAGTTCAAATTCAGCCTACTAAATAAAAGAGCTTGCAGAGGAGTAGGTGCTCAGTGGTTGGGAGGATTAATGTTAGTGAGAATTAACGATAACACCAGAGATGCGTTAGCTGAATCGGAGTCAGAAGGGAATCTTCGCAAGGTATATTTTGTTGTAGTCTTATTGCCTATTTTAGCGTTTATCCTTTCATTCCCCTTAGGGCGATATCCTATTACAATACCTGATCTGTTAGCAGCTTTACTGGGAAAAATTTTTCCGTATATACATGGTCCCGAGGGTGTAATTAATACCGTTATCTTTCAAGTGAGGCTGCCTAGAATTATAGCAGCGATGATAGTGGGGGCTGCCTTGTCGATAGCAGGGGCTGCTTATCAAGGTATGTTCAAAAACCCTTTAGTATCGCCAGATATTTTAGGTGCATCTTCAGGAGCAGGCTTGGGAGCGGCGCTGGCAATATTTTTCTCATTAAACGTGGTGGGTATTCAGGTATCGGCCTTTGTTGTTAGCCTTTTGGCGGTTGTTGCCGTGTATTTTCTCAGCAATAAAATTAAGCGTGATCCGACCTTAGCTTTAGTACTCACTGGAATTTTAGTAGGCACGTTGTGTTCATCCTTTACGTCTCTCCTAAAATACATGGCTGATCCGTATGACAAGTTGCCGGCCATAACCTTCTGGTTGATGGGTAGTTTAGCAACAGTCTCTCCAAAGAATGTGATGTCTTCTTTCGTGATTATGTTATTGGGAGGAGTACCGCTTTATTTATTGCGTTGGCGTCTCAACGTCTTGTCCCTAGAGGAAGAAGAAGGCAAGACGTTGGGGTTGGAAACAGGAAAGCTAAGACTTGCCGTAATTATCTGTTCTTCGCTGCTCACTGCTGGGGCAGTATCGATCAGCGGACTTATTGGTTGGGTTGGGCTCATTGTACCTCATTTGGCCCGCATGCTGGTTGGCCCAAATTATAAGGTGCTTTTACCAGTATCAATTGCGATAGGGAGCGTCTATATGTTGCTGGTAGACGATTTGGCCAGATGCCTGACTTCTGCTGAGATTCCCTTGGGAATACTCACCTCCATCATCGGTGCTCCGTTCTTTTTTGCTATCCTCTTGCGCGGAAAGAGGGGTATGGTATGAGGTTTGAACTTAACGACATCAAATGCGGCTATAACAATAAGGCTATCCTCAAGGGAATATCGCTTACAATGTCCGAGGGAGAGGTTTTATGCGTTTTGGGACCAAACGGGACCGGTAAAACGACACTTTTTAAGACTATTCTTGGCCTGATAAAACCCCTCGAAGGCAAAATATTATTTAATGGAGAAAACTCAATTCATTGGTCACGATCTAAAATGGCCCAAGTGATTGGGTACATACCTCAAGCTCACAATACATCGTTTCCCTTTAGTGTCATGGACATGATTCTGATGGGACGTACCGCTCATTTGGGAAATTTTGCAGCCCCATCCCAAGCGGACAAAAAAATAGCCGAACGAGCCATCGATACTTTGGATATTTCCTATCTGGCAAATCGTATTTTCACAGAACTTAGTGGAGGGGAGAAGCAACTCGTTCTTATCGCGCGTGCTTTAGCCCAAGAACCCCAGATTTTGGTTATGGACGAGCCAACCTCGGCCTTGGATTTTGGCAACCAATTAAAAGTTTTAAGTCAGGTCAAGCAGTTAGCGCGCCAAGGGTTGACGATCATTATGGCTTCACATGTTCCTGACCATGCCTTCTTCTACGCCACAAAAGTAATGTTATTAAGCCACGGAGGCCTGTTTGGCTTGGGAAAAGCTAATGACATTATTACTGAAGATAAATTAAGAGAGCTCTATGGTGTCAACGTTAGAATCATTAAGACGGGTGTTCAATCCGATAACGATGACGATGACGATGACGATAACGATAGTGATAGTGATAGTGAAGTGAGGATGTGTGTGCCCTTGCAGAGCAACAGAAACTGGGGGCTAAAGTGATGTACCTAGCGCTTACAATGTAGCAAGTTGCTTATTGGTCAAAGGAGGGAAGGGCATGCCAATAAGTGCGTAAATAAAGATAGGGGAGGCAAGAGTATGATGAAATCGGTAAAATCCTACATCACCCTGTGTGTGATAATGTTATCTCTTCTATTCCTGGGTGGTTGTGGCAGCAAGACAACCAATATCACGCCTAGCACACCGCCGGTAGAAAGAACTATTGTGGATATGGCTAATAAAACTGTTAAAATTCCAGCTGAAGTTAATAAAATTGTTGTTACCTGCTACGGGGGTGCCACCAACGAAATAGTTGTTCTTGATGCGGCGGACAAAATAATTGGTCAGCCAGCGCAGGAGAACTTTCCACAGTTGATGGAAATGGACCCTCAGTTCAAGAACATTCCGGATGTAGGTTCCTTTGACAATATCAATGTTGAAGAAATCATAAAACTGAAGCCGGATCTTGTTGTGGCCAGCGTTACTTCGCCAACGGGCAACAAAAAATTGGAGGAAGCCGGAATCCCTGTTGTCTCAGTCCTAACAGGCAGAGCAACTACAGATGGTCTGATTAAAGAATTTAAGATGATGGGAGATGTATTGCATAAGGAAAAAGAAGCAGCAGCTCTTTCTGATTTTTGGGAAAGTCGCTTAAAACTACTCAAGGATGATGTAGCCAAAATCTCACCAGAGAAATTGAAGAAAGTGTACTACATGCTCGGTACTCCTCTAAAAACTGACGGCTCGGCTTGGGGACAGGAATTCATCACTATAGCCGGAGGGGTTAACGTTGCCCAGAAGGTTGACAATGCCAATCTTATTTCAGTTGAGCAACTGTTGAAATGGAATCCTGACGTAATGATTATGAGCAGCAATATCGGCCCAACGAAAAATTCTTTTATCAAGGCTGACGATCTAAGAAATAATCCGCAAATGAGTAATTTGAACGCAGTTTTGAAAAATCAGATGTATCCATGCCCAATCGGTGCCTTCTGGTGGGACCGTCCTTCGCCGGAATCCATCCTTGGGTTCATGTGGCTTGCCAAGACACTTCAGCCAGATACCTTTGCCAATATCAACTTGACCCAAGAAACTAAGGAATTCTTCCAGACATTTTATCGTTGTACTTTAACGGATCAACAAATTGATTCATTTATGAATGCAGAAGCAGCACAAAAATCTTAATCATAATTATTAATTATAATTTTTATTTGGTTAAGAATAGGGCGCTTTAGGTTGATATAAAGCAATAAGAGAAAATGAGGAGGAATCAGAAATGTCGGGAATCTTTTCCAAGAGGGCAGTCTCCAAAGGCATGGCAATTTTACTTTGCCTGTGGATGACAATTTTGTTGCTGACTGGCTGCAGCAGTCAGGCTGCCAGCACTACTCCGGCAACATCAGCTACGACCAATAATTCGTCCCAGGCAACTACTCGGGTAATCACGGACATGGCGGGAAGGCAGGTCACAATCCCAACGAAAATTAACACAGTTTATTGCGCTGTGCCAACCGCTGAGCCGATGGTCTATTCGCTGGCCCCTGAAAAGTTGGCGGCGTGGGTCAATGCACCTTCCGACGATGTGAAAAAGTACTTGAGCGATCGCGCCAAAAATCTCCCGGTTCTAGGCGGCTGGATGGGTGAAAAAAGCACTGCTAATCTTGAGGAAATAGCCAAATTAGCTCCGGATCTTATCGTTTTTATGACGACAACTGGGGTTAACAACAATCCAGAGCAAATCGCAGACAGCATCACGACTCAGACTAAGCGGCCGGTCATTGTTATGGAGTCCGCTTTTGCCGATACTGCCAAGGTATATAGGCTTATGGGCGATATTTTAGGGGTTCAGGAGCGGGCAGAGACGCTTGCTTCGTACTCTGAGAAGAAAATGAAGGGAATTAGCGATATAGTTGCCCAAATTCCGCAGGACAAGCTGGTGAGTGTTTACTACGCTGAAGGACCCAGTGGTCTTTCGACTGATCCGTCGGGGTCCGACCATACAGAAGTTTTGGATTTTGTCAAAGGCAAAAACGTGGCCAATGTTCAAGCAAAGGGTGGACAGGGCATGACGAACGTTTCCATGGAGCAGGTGCTTTCCTGGAACCCGGATGTTGTTTTGATCAGTTCTAACTCAGGCGGCGTTAAGGCCTATAACGCCATCTTAAAGGATACCTCTTGGGGCAAGGTCAATGCCATCAAGAACAAGAAAGTATATTTGACACCTTTACTTCCTTTCGGCTGGTACGATCGTCCCCCCAACATCATGCGGGTTCTCGGAATCGAGTGGCTAGGAAGCGAGCTATACCCAGACTATGTGAAAGTGGACATGAAACAGGAAACAAAAGAATTCTTTTCTCTCTTTTTTAATCAGAAACTAACCGATGAGCAGGTTATCGAGCTACTCAAACGTTCAGTCTAGATACAAAAAGTTATGGTAGGGGCAATTCATGAATTGCCCCTACAGATGAGGGACGGGGGACGGTTCTCTGTCCCCCCAGCCCCCTCATCCCCCTGTCTCTCTAAGTTTCGGGTGGCATTGAACTATTCCTGGAAAACTGTAGTTCAATTGGTTAAGGAGGGTGACGGATGTCTCTTAGTACTGCGAGCGATAAGAGAATAAAGAATAGTGGCGTAGCAGCTGATGCTCCTTCGAAGGTTAAGGTAAGAAAGAGTGGGCTGGTACTTGTAATTTTGTTCATTGTTCTAATCGTCGTATTTCTTTGGTCTTTTACTGTTGGTCGTTTCGCGGTTCCTTTGCCGGAGCTTCTTACAGTTTTTTTTCGCAAGATGTTCGGGCTCCCAACCACATGGTCGGATACGACTGAGACTGTATTGTTCAATATTCGCATACCGAGGATTATTGTAGCGCTGATTATTGGTGCTGCGATGTCAGCATCGGGTGCTGCGTATCAGGGGCTTTTCCGCAATCCTATGGTCTCGCCTGATATCCTTGGAGCTTCCGCTGGTGCTGGCTTTGGCGCAGCGATGGCAATTCTAATGTCGGGTAGTGCGCTTACTATTCAATTGGCAGCCTTTTCGTGCGGAATCATTGCGGTTATGTTAACATATTTGGTTAGCTGTTTAATTGGAAAAACCAACAATTCTGTCCTTATTTTGGTCTTAACCGGCATGGTAGTCAGCAGTCTGTTTTCGGCGTTTATTTCGCTTGCTAAATATACAGCTGATCCGAACAATAAGCTTCCGGAAATTGCCTATTGGCTGATGGGTGGTCTTACTTCGATAACGGCCAAAAACATCATGTTGATTTTGGTTCCGTTTATGATTGGCATCATTCCTATTCTGCTGCTTAGGTATAAGCTCAATGCCCTCGCTTTTGGCGAGGAGGAGGCACAGGCTCTTGGAGTTGACACTAAGAAAATTCGTTTTATTTACATAATTTGTGCAACGCTGCTTACGGCTTCTTCAGTAGCGACAGGAGGGATGATTGGCTGGGTCGGTCTTGTTATCCCCCACCTGGCACGGATGCTTGTCGGGCCGAATTTGAAGTTTATGCTGCCAGCCTCGGTTCTGTTGGGAGGAGCCTATCTGTTGCTTATTGACGATATTTCCCGCACTTTTTTCACTGTCGAGATCCCCCTCAGCATTTTGACAGCCATCATCGGAGCCCCGTTTTTTATCTATCTGTTAGCCAAGGGGAGGAATTCGTGGACATGATCTTGGAAATCAAAGACGCCTCGTTCGGTTATTCAAAAAGGACTGTTCTTCGAGATATCTCCTTTAAGGTCGCAAGCGGGGAACTCTTTTGTCTATTGGGTCCCAACGGAGTAGGGAAAACGACCCTATTTAAATCGATATTGGGCTTTATAGATGTTAGAGGCGGTGAAATAACTCTTAATGGAGAAAACATTAGAAAATGGTCAAAGCCACGTCTCGCTAAGGCAATCGGTTATGTCCCCCAGGCTCATACGCCGCCTTTTCCCTATACGGTCTTGGACGTCATTTTAATGGGGAGGATGGCGCATCTGGGTTTATTCTCATCTCCCTCTAAGGATGATGTTAAGATCGCCGAAGAATCCTTGGAAACGTTGAGTATTTCCTTTTTAAAAAATATGATCTATACCGAGATAAGTGGCGGCGAAAGACAAATGGTGCTTATTGCCAGAGCCATGACACAAAAGCCTCAGCTGCTTATTCTGGACGAACCGACCTCTAACCTTGATTACGGCAACCAGGTGCGGGTTTTATTGCAAATAAAAAAGTTGTCAGATGAAGGAATTGGAGTTGTGATGACCTCTCATTTCCCCAATCACGCTTTTCTTTGCTCCTCAAAAGTGGCATTGCTCAATAAAAATGGATTTGAGGTCGGAACGACGGATGAACTCATAACTGAAAGAAACATGAGAGATACGTATGGAATCAATGTCAAAATAGCAAAAGTTGCCGACAATCATGGAGTTAATATCAGAAGCTGTGTTCCGCTGGCGAACTGAATTCCAGAGCTGAGGCAGAAGGAGGTACTCATGAACAGCAGAGAAGAATTTGACAAAATAGCCAATGAAATATTCTTCCCCATCTATGAGGTTATTGCTCGGGAGGCGCTCGGAATATTGGGGCGAAAAAACGGGGTCTGCCTGGATGTTGGTTCTGGCGGAGGACATCTTGGGCTTAGCGTTGCCAAAGCAAGCGATATGCGCCTTACTCTCATGGACGTCAAAGAAGATGCCATAATAATTGCCAACCATAGGATTAAGGAGTGGGGGCTTGAGGGCAGAACCTCTACAATCGTTAGCGATGTGCGAAAAATTAACCTGCCGGATAACAGCTTTGATCTGATTACAAGTCGAGGATCAATAGGGTTTTGGGGAGACAGAGATGAAATGAAGCAGGCCTTTGCGGAAATTTACAGGGTGCTTGCTCCGAACGGTATGACGTATATCGGCAAGGGCTTCGGAAGTGCCGAACTGAAAGCGAAAATCACCGCCCAGATGAAAGTTCTTCATCCGGAGTGGCCTCAATGCGTAATTGATGCCAGTAATGGGTTTGGGGTTGAAGACTACGCCAATTTCTTAAAGGAACTTAAGATTCCCGCGGAAATTATCAACGATGACCGGGGTGTCTGGATCATAATGAAAAAGACAGCCTAGTCCTGTCACCAATCTCGGATGTACTGGTGATCACGCATGGCCCGGTCGGCTGCAAACCAGAACAGATTACGGAGGTAAAATAATGAATAATCAATTTGAAGAAATCCTGGAGAATAGCCTGAACAGGGCGATTGATCGTGATGAAGCCCTGTTCTTGTTTCAGGAGACAGAAGATGGAGCTAAAGCAGAACAATTGTTTCTTACTGCTAGAAAGGTTCGGGAAAAAGTAAAGGGAAACATCTTTGAATGGAGTGCTGGAATTGCCCGAGTGCTCAAATGTAACCTACAGCCCCTCTGCAGGTATTGTCCGTATTGGCGGGAAAAAGGTCAAATACCGCTTAGTATTGAGGAAATTCTCAAAGGAGTAGCGTACATCCAGCAGCATGGGATTAAGAAATTCCATCTCAGCGGCGGGACAACGCTGGGTAGTGAAGGGCATGATGTTTTAGGGATCGTACAGGCTATTCGGGCTGCTGGTTTTACTGACTTAGCAATCGAAGTTAACTGTGGAGCTGCCATGTCCCTGGAAACTCTCAAAGAGTTGAAGCGCTTGGGGGTGTATCGGGTCAGTTCTGTATTTGAGACAATCAATCCAGAAGTTTTCCGAAGGACTAAACCGGGGGATGACCTAGAAGCCAAAAAAAAGTTTGCCCAAAGAATCGGGGATGCTGGGCTGAAATTAGGCACAGGTGTAATGGCGGGTTTGGGCCCGGAAGAAACTAAATATCAGGACTATGTGGACTTTATGTTTCACGTCAAGCAATATGAACATCTCCATTATGTTTACGTAACAAAATTCACACCGTTCAAAGGGATAGCAATGGAGGATCATCCAGCCTGTTCGGCTCAAGAAGCGGCACGAGTGATTGCCATCATGCGGCTAGTGCTTCCGAATATTGATATTGGTTCGGCTGCAGGATGGAATGCCACGGATATTAATCGTACCCCTAACTACAAAAAAGGCTCGGTAGCAGATGGGTTCTTATATCAGGATAATATGGAATTTCGTAATACGATGGAGACTATGCAGAAGCGCTATCAAGAGTTGGGAATTAAAATTATATCCTAAAGGACCAATGAAAAGTCTTAAGCAGGAACAAGATCAGAGTGAAATCTCTTCTTAAACTTATTGAACATAAAGGGGGAAAAACGATGCTAAAAAGGATTACCGCGATAATTCTAGTGACTTTACTGATGTGTATAAGTCTGACTGGGTGCGGGGGACAGCAGACGACTTCGACGGTTCCACATTCTGCAGCGCAAGACACCATTGTTCCGCGGACAGTCACAAACCTCAATGGATCAGTTATTACTGTTCAGGCAGAAGTAAATCGGGTGGCTGCCGTATTTGGTCCTGCCTATGAAAAAATAGTGGTGCTCGGAGCTGAGGATAAGATTATGGCCGATGGAGATTTTCATATTAGTGGCTGGCCCTGGTCTAATGTTATCTATAAAAGGTTGAATAACATCCCGGGAATTCCTAATGCCCACACTCAGTTAAACATTGAAGATTTGCTGAAATATAAGTTGCAGGTAGTTTTTGATTTTCCGAATGCCCAGCAAGTGCAGAAGATGAAAGAGGCTGGTATAGTCGATATCCCTTCTGTTTCTACTGGTAAATTTGAAGACACTAAAAATATGCTTCGATTTTATGGAAAAATTCTTGGTAATAAAGAAGAACAGGCTGCCGAGGAGTATGCTAAATACTTTGATGAGAAAGTTAAAATGATTACAGATATTACAAGCAAGATTCCGGAAAATGAAAGACCGTCGGTATATTTTGCCAATCAGAAAATCCTTTTGACACACGGGAAAAGTTCTGACATTCCCGAAGTGATTAAACTTGCCGGGGGTCGTTGTGTCAGCCTGGATGTACAGGGGGGGAGTAGTACTCAGGTCAATGTGGAACAATTGCTGCAGTGGAATCCGCAGTTTATCTTTGTTGATCATGCGGGGTCTTCAGGAAATGAACCGGCAGAATCAGTCATTAAGAAAACGCTCGATGATACCAGGTATCAAAAGATATCGGCTGTTGAAAATCAGAAAGTGTTTATTTGCCCGACGGGAGCGTTTTTTTGGGACTCGGGGGTACAAAAGGTTTTGCTTCTAATGTGGATGGCCCAAAAGCTGCATCCGACTGAGTTCTCCACCCTTGATATGTCCAAGGAGTTAAAAACTTTTTATACCAAGTTTTTTAATTACAATTTGAGTGACGATCAAGCCAAGAAAATTTTAGCTCATCTCAACCCATAAATCATTAAATGAGGTGGTAAAGGATGACGGAAGAACTAAGAGACTTATTTCGTCTGGACTCAAGCGTTTTATTTCAAAAGGCACAAGAAATTGCTAAAACAAAAAGAACCATCTATTGTTCCCCGAATATCGTCAATGGTTCCTGCAAGACTGTTCCTAGCTGTCGACACTGTAAATGGGAACATATGAAAGTGGAAAATCCAGGCTTTTACAAAAAAGAACACTTAAGGAAGTTAAAGCGCGAACTCAAGTACTTGTCGAGGCGGGAATACAGAGAGTTTTTTTAGCATCCGGTTGGATGGGATATGAAGTACCGGAGTTTTACTATGATTGCATTCAATCAATAAAAGAAGATTCCAATTTAGACGTTTATGGACTCTTTGGCGCTCTGAATCGGACAAGTTTACTAAACCTCAAACGTGCCGGCATGGATGGCTACTTATGTGGCTTAGAATCTCCAAATGAAGCAATATATAAACGTTTCAGACCAGCGGGCGATACTTTGACAGATCGCATTAGTGCCTTGAAGACGGCGAAAGGCCTGAATCTAAAAATCTGGAGCGGCTTTTTAGTGGGCTTAGGAGAAACAGATGAGGATGTTAGCGTAGGGCTGGAGATTCTCAGAGGGCTTGAGCCGGAATCTCTGTCGATCTTACCCTTTACGCCATTTCCCAATACTGAGATGTGGGACGAGAATCCGGCAAACCCCCTAAAATGGGCCAGGGCTATGGCTAGTGCTAGGATCTATTTGCGGAAGCCAGATTTATTTTCCGATCAAACCGAAGGATTTTATCAAGGATATGGAATCTTAGGCGGGGCTAATGGATTCTATTCTTTCCCAGGAAAAAAGTCTCTATTTCAATCTCTCGAAAGATCCGGAGCTTAAAAGGTAAACGTTTTTGCTCTAAATCCGTTAAGTTTGATTTGCGTAATACACAGATTAAGCGAAGAGAATTTTATGGTGCTACAGGATACTTAACCAGCTGGAGGAGGGTTAGTGATGAGCAGCGAGTTTGATGAGCCTAGAGATAACGAGAAATTTACGAGTAATCCGGAAGCAGACTATCAGTTGGGAATGGACATTATTTCTGGGCGCGCAGAAAGTAAGGACTTACCTGAAGCGGTTATTTTGTTCCGTGAGGCAGCTCTCGAAGGGCATCCTGGTGCCCAATATGAACTTGGAGTTTCCTATTGTGCAGGTCGTGGTATCAAGCAAAATAGTGAGAGTGCCGTGCAATGGTTTATTCGCTCAGCCGAAAATGGATACCCCAAAGCTCTGCACAATCTTGGTGTTCGGCATTCAATCGGAAAGGGTGTTGATGAAGATGCCGTCAGAGCCGCGAGTCTTTTTCTTCAGGCTGCCAGTCAAGGTCATGCGTTATCCCAATTTAAATTGGCAGTGATGTATAAAATAGGCTGGGGTGTTCAGCAGAAGGATGAAGAAGCGGATAAGTGGTTTGGCTTAGCAGGAGATACCGGCAAGAATGAAGCGCTGTGTCCCCTTTCTGAAATAGTAAAACAAGAAAATGATCGGGCAAGATGGCTTAAGGCAGCGATGAGTCGGGGGTATAGTGAAAATGCATTTGAGGTTTTTGCCGCCAGTCAGTCGATTTAGAGCACGGTTTGTTATTATAACTTGGGAGGGAATTCATGTTGAAAAAAGGATTATTAACTAAGGGTACTGTTTTGGGAGTCTCGATTTTACTTTTGTTTTCAATGCTCGTCGGATGCAGCAAAACCGAGGTCAATCCTGTCAACACAACTCCTGCACAAGTGCAGATTAAAGATATGGCGGGTCGGGAGGTGACGATTCCAAGCAATGTCAAGAGAATACTGGCCTTGCATCCAATTCCTTCCTACTTTCTGTTTAGGTTAGCTCCTGACAAGGTGGTAAGTAAAGACACGGTGTTTGATGGGAGATATTTGGGTAAAGATTCAGTGAAAGTTTATTCGGATGGGGATCGTGAAAAACTTAGTAAACTACCCACTACGGGTGTCTATTTCAAAGGGTTGGAACCAGAGCAGCTACTGCAGCTCAAACCAGATGTGATTATATCCCTGACAAAGGACCCCGAAATTAACGATTTGACAACTAAAGTAAATATACCGATTATTGCTGTTTCTAAAGACACCATGGCAGACTATGAGAAGACCATGCGTCTGATCGGCAAAATTGTTGGCAATGAAAGTGAGGCCAACAAGCTCGCGGATTATTGGCAGAAGAGTATTGACGAAGTGAAAGGAAAAGTAAGCGTTATACCAAGTGATAAGAGAGTGAAGGTGTTCTTCGCGGGCGCCAGTGGTGTTCTGACTACCCCAGGGACCCAGACCATCATGGCCTCCATCGTCGACACAGCCGGTGGGGATAACGTTGCCAAAGGATTGACCGGAAATCAAACGGGTGAAAGTCTCCCTGTCTCGATGGAACAAATTTTGAAGTGGAACCCTGAAGTGGTAATTGTAGGGACGCAAAAAGGCAAGGATCAAATCATGTCAGACACCGCTTGGAAGGATATTACCGCTGTCAAAAATAACAAAGTATTTGTTCAAGCGCGTTACGCTAGCCTCGATGGAGTCACGGCCCTAATGGGGTTAGTTTGGCTAGAAGGGAAACTATATACAAATGACTCGGAATTTAACACGTATTTTGAAAGCAAAATGAAAGAATACTACTTACTTTTCCATAACTATCAGATTACTCCAGATCAGATTGAGGAGGTTGCGAAGTAATAATGCCAAAGCAGAACAAGTAATGAAAACGGCTAATAGTGTACGGGTAAAAATCATGGGAAATACGTTCCGCTGGAGCGGAGGGATTGCTAGTGTTCTGCGTTCTAAGATAGAATACCAGCTTAAGAATGCTATGGACTTAGGAGGAGCATTTAAATCTGATCTGAAAGCGTATTATGTCAATAACTTTTAGCGAAAATGCAATTAATTTTTAAACTAACTAGCGATCAAGCAGGGTCATGCATAGTGATTAGGAGGGGAAATAGAAATTGAAATGTTATATTTGTGAAAGAGGCTGCGTAATTCGGGAAGGAAATACAGGGGCCTGCGGACTTTATCAGAACCATGGAGAACATATTATTGAGCTTTTCCCTAATAAATATTTGACTGTTTGTCCTATTTCTATTGAAACAATGCCCATATTGCACTTCTACCCAAGAGGAAAATTCCTCCAGGTTAGTACCACGGGTTGTAATTTTAATTGTAATGGCTGTATTTCAGCGTTGATTGTTGAGGAAATGGAACCAGCAAGTAAAGCTTTGCGACAATTGCTTCCTCAACAGGTGATTGATGAAGCTGTAAAAAATGACTGTCTGGGTATTGCGTTTTTACTGAATGATCCCTTGGCATCGTTTCCAACCTTTCTTAAAGTGGCCGAACTTGCCAAAAAGCAGGGCTTGTTAGTAGGCTGTTCCTCAAATGCGTATTTTACCGAGGTCTCACTGGCTGAAATCGGCGGTTGTATAGATTTCATCAATATTGGTGTTAAAGGATTGTCCGATCGGGCTTATCAAAACTGCGGCGGCAGCACGGTCAAGCCGGTTCTGAGAAGCATTAAGACGCTTTACGAAAAGGGTGTCCATGTGGAAGTTTCCTGCATGTTGAAAAAGGATAATATGGGAGAAGTTATGGTTCTGGCCGAGATAATTGCCCAAATATCGCAGGATATTCCTTTACAGCTAATGCGTTTTATCCCTTTGGAAGGTGCTGATCCTTCCTTGGAGCCCTCCATACTAGAGGCAGAAGATCTATATCGGGGGTTAAGAAAGTCCCTTAATTATATCTATCTTTTCAATTCACCCGGGACTGACTATCTGAACACATTCTGCCCTCGCTGTGGAGAAGTGATCTATAAACGAGATTTTTACGGCCCTATGGGAGCGAAATTGATGTCTACGGAGATAGGTTCGGGGCAAAAGAATATTTGCCCGCAATGCGACCGGATGATCAACATTAAGGCCGCTCCAGCGGAGATAAATTATCAAGAAGGAGCTTTTGAAGGAGGTTATCCCTTTACAAGGGCTCTGGAAATGATGGAAGCAATTTTAATAGCGATTGGCGTCACGGATAAAAAGAAAGTGGTCCAGGTTTGGGAAGAGGTTCTTTGCCGTGATGGGCTGCAAAAATTACATCATTCCATTCAAAACTTCGAAACTTACCTTGAGACAATCAGGTACTTTGGGGAATTAACTAAGACGGAAAATAAGGCTGAAGATCTGGTTGCCTATATGCAAGAGAAAATTTTGCTGATTAAAGACGGTTGCTCAGCCATCAAGTATAAGCCGCGTGTCTATTATGTCATGGGGAAACCACTTTTTTGCCTTAAAGGAGAACGTCTCGAAAATCAGCTGGTTGAAGCGGCTGGGGGAATAAGTGTAAACAAAGAGATAGAATGTAGCGGAAGGCCTGGCATGCAAATTTCTGTTGAACAATTAAATGCCCTCAATCCAGAGGTTATATTTATATCGGCTTTCCTATCTTCCTCCGTTGAAGATTTCTATAAGGAGTGTTGCAAGGCTAATATAAACGTTGATGCTGTAAAGAACAAGAGAATTTATACCCATCTTGCCTCAGGTTGGGATTTTGGCAGCCCTCGATGGATATTGGGGCTGCTGCATATAGCTAATGTTCTTCAGCCAGAGATATATCATTTTGATGTCATTGCAGAGGCAAAAAGGTTGTATAAGGAATTCTATGGGTTGGATTTTTCCCTTTCTGATCTTAATCGATCTTTCAGTAAGCCAAGCAGCAAGTGGTCATGGAAGAACAATCGACGGGTTTGCTGCGCGAATGATAAGTCATTTTCAAGTTGAGATTTGCTAATCAAGGAACCTATTGGGCTATCTTTTTCCGAAGATAGCCAAACATCGACCAACATCACCTAACGTATCTATATACAAAACAAAAATAATATTGCGAATGTATTATACCTTATCGTATAATAATGATGTAGTTTGGTTTTGTTTGTTTTAGTTAGTCTGTGTACTGTTTAAAGGATCGTCGTGCGAATTGAAATTAATATAAACTAACATCTTGTAATATAACTAGACATTTGACGTGGAAAAAGCCTATTTTCCATAGTTCAAAGTCTAGAAAATTGAATAATAATCTCCGAGCCAGAATGACCTAAAGAGCAAATCCATGGTCGCTGGACAGGACCTAAGGTCCTCAGGGTGTTCCTGGAAACGGGTATGCCTTCACTATTGAAAAGGAGGCGGCTAGGCCAGCTAGGCTTTTATTTGGCGCAGCTCCACTTTCTATGCGGTGGAGCTGTTTTGTATGAGAACAGTTCCATGGCTATAAATGTAATTAAGAGATAAATATTGATCCTTGGAAGGTTTGGGGGGAGAGGCTAATGGATAAAGAAATTTATCAGGGACTTAAAAAAGTATTTGAACAAAACTTGAAAGCGGCACTAATTACTGTAACCAGTGCTCTGGGGTCAACCCCCCGTAAGCCTGGAGCTAAGATGTTAGTATTTGCTGACGGCACTAGTGTTGGCACCATCGGCGGAGGATATGGTGAAGTTGAGGTTAGGCGGGAGGCCTTCAAGGTTATCGTAGCCCGTTCTCCCAAGATTCATTATTTAAATATGACTGCAGACCTTGATCAGGAAGATGGAATGGTTTGTGGCGGTATCATGGAATTATTTATTGATTATTTGAGTTTTCAAGGCCCCGTGGAACAAACCAATCTATATAAGGGTTATCTGTCTGCTTTGAGAGATTACCATGACCCTATACTTGTTACTGTGCTTGAAGCGACTGAGGAATTGTGGATAGGGAAAAAGCTTTTTATCAGGAATAATGGAGACATCCTTGGTGATCTCGGCTCAGAAGAATTGAATAGGATTGCCGTAGAAAGTGCCGAAATAGGTGGAGAAAAATTCTATCCGCTGTTGATTAGTTTAGACTCTAGGTTCGAGTTATGTGAACCTTCAAGAACGAAAGCGACTATTCGGTTACTGATAGAGCCCCCAACGACGGTAGTGCAATTGTTAATTCTAGGGGCAGGAGATATTGCCCAATCGCTCCTAAACATGGCGAAAATCCTCGGGTATGAGGTTACAGTTGTCGATGATCGGCCATTTATTTTTAATTCTACCCGATATAACGAGGCGGATAGGATTATATGCACAGACCTCGAACGAGCCTTAGATGCTATTAATATTAATCCGCAAACCTTTGTCGTGATTGTGGCTAGGGGATCTAATTCCGACAAAGCGTGTTTGCGGAAAGTTATCAATCAACCTGCCAGATATATTGGCATGTTGGGTAGCAACAGAAAGGTTAAAGCATTGAAATCTGAATTAGAGAAAGAGGGAGTCTGCGGCGAATTGTTGCAAAAATTGTATTCCCCAATTGGTCTTAAAATCAGAGCAGAAACTCCGGCAGAAATAGCCGTAAGCATTCTCAGTCAGGTAATTAAAGTTCAGAAGCGACTGGCATAGACTTGCAGAATAAGGAACACCTGCTTTAAGAAGTGGGGGTCTTAGAAATAGGTTAAAGGAGGATGCTCAAGTGCCTGAAATAAAAGGTTCAGTAACAATTAATGTCAACACTTACGCTGGTGGGGTATCACTTGTCGCCATAAACCATGATACGAATAAAATAATTGAATTTACAGATTTTATTATGGTTGGTTTTGCTGATCAAGGTGAATATATAGCCAACAATTGCACAATACCACAGGTAGCCCAGGGGTTATTTAGACTGCATGACCTCTACGATGAGCTCAGTTCGGAGGCTCAAGTTAAAGATAAGCCAAGACTTGTTGTATTGCCGTCTAAAATTAAGAAAGATAAAGATATTGTGTAAAAAACGTGCCTGTGTTTTAAAGTCTGATTTTAATGAACGAATTAAAATTAAAGGAGGTGAGCAACCCCAGCCTTTCTGTTTAGGAAAGGGTTACTTTTCAACAAGAATTGTTTGAGGAAAATACAGCCTTACAGGAGGGGAACATGACAAAGGAAACAACGGATAAGAAAGAATTAGCAGATATGATGGAAAAAACAGCAAGAGGTCCTTTTGCCCCTGTCTATCCGATTCTAGCCGAAAGGTTTTATCGAGAATCGTTTCTGAAGAAGGGACTATGCATTGACATCGGAAGCGGAGGCGCACAGCTTGGTCTGGCAATCGGAAAAATCAGCGATTTCGAGATTATCTCTTTGGACATCAATAAATATGCGCTAGAATACGCTCGAAAAAATGCTATGTCTATGGGATTGGGCGCAAAATTTTCGGCGCTTTGTGGTGATGTAATGGAATTACCCCTGGATAGCGAAAGTGTCGATTTATGTGTCAGCAGAGGTTCTTTTTGGTTCTGGGAGGACGGGGTAAAAGCCTTTGCCGAAATCTATAGAATTATGAAGCCAGAGGCGAAAGCCTTTATTGGCTGTGGATTTGGAACCAAAGAGATTCTGGAAAAGGTTATTGAACAGATGAAAGCTCTCAATCCAGAATGGAATGCTAAAAGACTAAAAATGTTCCAAGATAACCCGGTCGAGAAATATGAAGGTTTTTTGCAAGCTGCAAAAATTAAAAACTACACAATTGAAGACAATGAAACGGGAAGATATATTATATTTTCAAAGCCATTAAACTAGGAGAGGGGCGAAACGCTTTGAAGTGGTTTACGTTAACGATTGATGGGTGCGAATTGAGCGTTCCGGAAGGGACAACCGTGCTTGAAGCCTGCCGCATGAATAATATCCCAATTCCAACTTTGTGTCATGCCCCTGAGCTAACCGCTGCCGGTGCCTGCCGTTTGTGCATTGTTCAAATTGAAGGAATGCGTAATCTTCCTCCTTCTTGTGTTACTAAGGTAACTCAGGGTATGAAGGTAGAAACGAATAATGCCAAAGTTCGAAATGCTCGTAAAACGATTTTGGAATTGTTGGTCGCCAATCATCCATTGGATTGTATGACTTGCCAAAAATTAGGTCAGTGCTCTTTGGCAGAGTATGCCTATGAATATGGTGTAAAAGGAGAAAAGTACAAAGGGGAGAAACGTCACCTTCCCATTGATGACGCAAATCCTTATATCTTGAGAGACCTTAACAAGTGTATATTATGTGGCAAATGTATTGCCACCTGTGAGGCGGTAACTGAACGTAATGTGATAGGCTTTGCTTATCGCGGATTTAATGCTAAAGTTTCAACCTTTATGGACACCGACCTGAAAGATTCAACCTGTGTTTATTGCAATCGGTGTGTGGCTATTTGTCCAGTTGGAGCCCTTATGGACAAAAACATGATCGGGAAGGGCAGAGCATGGGAGTTGACGACTGAGCAAGTCACCTGTACTTTTTGCGATTCGGGTTGCAAATTTGACATTAACTCCAAGAACGGTAAAGTTGTTGGAGTTACAGCAAAATCAGCCGCAAATGGTCGACCGCTTTGTCTTAAAGGGCGTATAGGTTCTGATTTTAGGTACAATCCTGAACGAACGGAAAGGCCTTTTGTCAATCAAAACGGTGAGTTTATTCAGGTTACGTGGACAGAGTTTTTAGGCTTAGGTAATATTGTGGAAAAGATTAACTCGCTAACGAAGTAAGTCTCCTTTCGTCTTCCCTGAGGGCCGTGTTGTTCGATCATTCTAATTTCAGTTCAGTCATGGTTATGAAATAACAACAAATGCTCTAAAAACAAAAAGCATCTACAGAGGTGCTTTCTGTTTTTAGAGCATTTGAAAGTCAATCAATAACCACTAACCGAAGGTCAAGTTTCAGCAATAATTTTTCCAAGTTCAGCAAGGCCATAGCCGCCTAGCCCTTGTAATTCGAATCTAAACTCGTCAGAACGAATTATTTCAAAAATTGCTTCAAAGGCTGGATGGTTTAAATCTTCCTTTTTTATGATCATGTCATATTGCTCTTCTTGGATAGGGATGAAATCAATTCCCTGAACTTGTAAACTTGCCTTTTCATTTCCGATGCCAAGATCTGCATCTCCACGGGCAACCGTGCTGGCGATGGCAAGATGGGACTGGGATTCTCTTATATATCCATTGATAAATCTACCTGAAATGCCCATTTTGCGCAAGTGCTCATCCAGTAATATTCTAGTACCACTACCTTTTTCACGGTTGATAATTGTAATGTCAGAGCGGCGTAAATCGTTCCAATCGTTAATTTTTTTCGGATTCCCTTTCGCTACATAGAAACCTTGCATACGACTGGCAAGACGAATAACGACAGTTGGAGTTCCAGGGAGCATTCTTTCAATATAGGGCACATTGTATTCTCCGGTTTTGCCATCCCACATATGAGCAGTTGCTACTTGAACTTCTCCTTGATAAAGTGCATAGATGGCGTTATAACTTCCTTCATGAGAACGTAAGGCACGAACCCCTTTTGGATGGCGGTCCAAGTACCGACACAAAATATCTAAAATAACGTCCTGACCTGAAATAATAAAAGAACTGGGTTTATCATTAGCTTCTTCGTAAATAGGCGAAGAAACTAATTTACTTGGTTCAGGAGAAAATGTGCTGAGGGGTCTGGCGTCTTTTGTTTTGTTTTTATAGTTTTCCACATCCTCTAAATCGACACGTAATTTCTTCCCGACTCGATAAGCGTTCAATTCTCTGCGTTTCATTAAATCATAAACGGTACTTTTTGAAATTTTCAGTATGTCCGCAACCTCTTGTGGTGTTAAGGCTTTATTCTCAACCATACGTTACAACTAACCTTTCATTTACAATATATAGAGATTATATCACATTTTTATGTACAGATTATACTGCAACAACTTATTTGAAAATCTATCGTATGCAACGATCTGGAGAATATTGCTTCCAACTGGCTCAATTTGAACCTATATTTTATGTCGGTTAGAAAATATCTATCGTGAACCCATATAGGTATTTTATAGAATCCTCCGGAAAGGACATAATGGGCCAATCAAAAATGTTTGGAAAAACAGTATTGACAAAGAAAAGCAAAATGAATATAATTATATCAAATCACACAGGATGGAAAAAATTAAATTAAGAATTGTACAAAATGGAAAATTATTATTTCTCATAGGAGGGAGGGGTTACAGTTCAGTTAACCTTGGAGAGAGAAAAAAAGCCTTCCTTGGAGAGGGCTGCGATACTGCTAGCCTTGACCGAAACAAGAGAAGAAGAAGAAAAACTCAGGAAATTTCTCAGTGAATCGTTTAACATACGTACTGCTGTGACCGGACTTGGCGGAACGGTAGCTAATCTTCGACATACGGCAAAACTAACGAATTCAGTTATGTCAACAGCGTTTAACACAGGTATCATCCAAAAGGAAGCTCGAATGATTCACGCTCTTATTCATGCAACTCTGGAAGCCAGCAACAGTGTTTTTACACATACTAACAGCAATGCTAGTCTGGCTCTGAAAATTGGGTTAGCAACAAACTTCGAGTGGCTTGCTGTCGCAATTTACGGTCGTTCTTCCCTTCACCCCTTATTGGAACACGCTCGGGTGGGATTGGGAGTTATGCATCTTTAACTAGAGCCTTGTTGAGTGGTGTCAAGTGATTAGAGTGATAAAGACAGTACAATTTCATATTCGGGCACCAAATCGGTAATGATTTGATTTGGAGTGGAAAAGTGTTTTAGTGAGCTTTAATTATACAGAATTAAGGCTCACTTTGTTTTTTCTAAATCGATTAAAGGAGGTGATGCGATAGAGTTTATGCCAACCAATCAAACTGATTTTAAGTAAATGGGTAAATGAAAGGAGTTTGTGAAAATACGGGGAATTGCAATCTGGATTAGAGTTTTTTTGAGCAGTGTGTTGAGTACTTAGAGCAGTTAAGTGATTAATGTTGATTGAGCACAAGCAAGTGAGAGCGGTTAAGTGATTGAGAGTGGTAAGTGATTAAGTGCGATTGAGTGATTGAGTGACAGAGTGATTAAGCGTGATATGGGAAAGTTTAATAAACTTACCCTTAAAGATCGTACAATTTCATATTGGGCACCAAATCAATTGATGATTTGGAGTGGAAAAGTGTATTAGTGGGCTTTAATTTATAAAAGAATTGAGGCTCACTTTGTTTTTTTCTAATTGATAAGAGAGGTGATGCTATGGCGCTTATATCAATAAGGGAAGCCATAGGAAGGGTAAAGAGTGGCTTCAGTTATAAGTGACTTTGGCAAATGAAAGGGGAGTTTAAAAAATGACAAGAAAAATTGCTATTTATGGAAAAGGTGGAATTGGAAAATCGACCACACAACAAAACACTGCAGCCGCAATGGTGCATTTTTACAATCAGAAGGTATTTATCCATGGCTGTGACCCAAAGGCAGATTCAACCCGTCTTATTCTTGGCGGGATGAATCAAAAAACCTTGATGGATATCCTGCGCGATGAAGGTGAAGCCAAGGTTACCGTTGAACGAGTTGTGAAATCAGGGTTCGGAGGAATTCGTTGTGTTGAGTCCGGTGGTCCTGAACCGGGAGTAGGATGTGCAGGTCGCGGGGTCATCACGGCTATTGATCTGATGGAGAAAAATGGAGCCTATACTCCGGATTTAGACTTTGTGTTTTTCGACGTCCTAGGTGATGTGGTCTGTGGCGGTTTTGCCATGCCGATCCGCGAAGGTAAAGCGCAGGAAGTTTACATCGTTGCTTCAGGAGAGATGATGGCTGTCTATGCCGCCAATAATATTTGTAAGGGTCTCCTTAAATATGCCAAGCAAAGTGGAGTCCGCCTCGGGGGGATCATTTGCAATAGCCGTAAAGTAGATAAGGAAAAAGAATTTTTGGAAGAATTTGCGGCGGCCATCGGCACTCAGTTACTTTACTTTGTACCGCGCGATAATGTCGTGCAAAGGGCCGAGTTTAACAAAAAAACAGTCGTTGAATTTGACCCTGAGGAGAACCAAGCCCACGAATATGGAGAACTAGCCCGCAGGATTATTGAAAATAAGAATTTCGTTATTCCTAAACCTATGACGATGGATGAATTAGAGGCTATGGTGGTTAAATACGGCTTGGCAGATTAAGGCTTTTTAAAATAAGGGAGGTAACAGATATTATGATTTTGATGCGAGCGATTATTAGACCCGATAAAAAAGAAGTGATTCTTGATGAGCTTTCCAAAGCCGGGTTTCATGCTGCTACTGTCGTTGATGTTGTAGGGCGCGGTAAACAAAAGGGTATTACGTTTGGAGACGTTGTCTATGATGAAATTCCTAAAAGTCTGATTATGTTAGCCGTTAATGATGGAGACAAAGAGAAGGTGCTGGAGGTTATTTTCCGTCATGCTAAGACTGGGGAAACAGGAGCTTTTGGTGATGGAAAAATAATTGTAAGTCCTATCGATGAAATCTATACCGTTTCCAGCGGCGTTGCGGGGCTGTAAAGGAGGGGGCTTTATGAAAGAAATTATAGCTGTAGTCAGGATGAATAAGGTCGGGGTTACCAAAAAGGCCCTGATCGAAGTTGGGGCTGCCGGCTTCACCGCCTCGAAGGTCATGGGGCGCGGCAAGCTGGTAGAAGATAAATCGATCATTGCGGAACGGCGAAAGACATTATTGGCCTTGGCCCAGAAAGATGATCAGGTTACGGATAAGATGATCACCGAATTTTTAGACGGTACCCGTCTATTCCCCCGCAGGTTGTTTAACGTTCTGGCCCATGACGAAGATGTGCCTAAGATTATCGCCGCGATAATTAAGGCCAATCAAACAGAGTACAAGGTGGGTGACGGAAAAATTTTTGTGTTGCCGGCGCTTGATGCAGTTCGAGTTAGAACTCAGGAATCTGGAGATGCGGCAATCTAGAGGGAAAGGACCTTGGGCTATTAAATATCAGGCGATTCAATAAAGGAGGAAGAGATTATGCCATATCATAAATTTAAATGCAGCGAGTGTATACCCGAACGGGAAAAGCACGCTGTTATCAAAGGGCCAGGGGAAGATTTGACATCGTGCCTTCCTCTTGGCTACCTCAACACCATTCCGGGCACGATTTCGGAACGTGGGTGTGCCTACTGCGGTGCAAAGCATGTGATCGGTGCACCGATGAAGGATGTCATCCATATGAGTCATGGACCGATTGGCTGCACCTATGACACCTGGCAAACGAAACGTTATATCAGCGATAATGACAACTTCCAGCTCAAATACACCTATGCGACGGACGTCAAGGAGAGACACATCATCTTCGGGGCTGAAAAAATGCTCAAGCAGAATATTATGGAGGCGTTTGAAGCCTTCCCCGATATCAAACGGATGAGCATCTACCAAACCTGCGCGACGGCGTTGATCGGCGATGACATTGGGGCAATCGCTCAAGAAGTGATGGAAGAAAAACCTGAAGTTGATATCTTCGTCTGCAATTCTCCTGGGTTTGCGGGGCCGAGTCAGTCGGGCGGACACCACAAAATCAATCTTGCCTGGCTCGATCAGAAGGTTGGAACGTTTGAACCGGAAATTACCAGCAAATATGTCATCAATTACGTCGGTGACTATAATATCCAAGGGGATACGGAAGTTATGGTAGACTATTTCCAGAGAATGGGTATCCAGGTCCTTTCCTGCTTTACTGGTAACGGGTCCTACGATTCACTCCGCGGAATGCACCGAGCCCACCTCAACGTCCTCGAATGTGCTCGTTCGTCGGAGTATATTTGTAACGAACTGAGAGTAAGATATGGGATTCCGCGTCTGGATATCGAGGGATTTGGCTTCAAACCGCTGGGAGAGTCCCTGATGAAGGTCGCTATGTTCTTCGGACTTGAAAAGGAAGCCCAGAAACTCATCGATGAAGAGACCGCCCGCTGGAGACCGGAATTCAATTGGTACGCGAAACGCCTGAAAGGAATAAAAGTCTGTCTTTGGCCGGGCGGCTCCAAACTCTGGCACTGGGCCAATGTCATTCACGAGGAGATGGGCGTCGAGGTTGTTTCGGTGTATACGAAATTTGGGCATCAGGGTGACATGGAAAAGGGGATTGCTCGCTGTCAAGAAGGGGCACTGGCCATCGACGATCCCAACGAACTGGAAGGAATCGAAGCGATGAAGATGCTGAAGCCCGACGTGATTTTCACAGGTGTTCGGCCTGGCGAGGTGGCCAAAAAGTTGCGAGTTCAATACCTCAATGCCCATGCCTATCACAACGGTCCTTATAAGGGGTTTGAAGGTTGGGTCAGGTTTGCGCGGGATATCTACAATGCGGTCTATTCACCGATTCATCAGCTTTCCGGCCTAGATATCAGCAAGGATGAGATACCGACAGAGGCAGGATTTATGACACGACAAATGATTTCTGACGTCAAGATCAATAAAGATGAGGTAACTCCCAGCGAGGAAAGACCATATACAGGGGATTATGACTGCGTTTCAAAATTGCGTGGGAAGACCTATCCGAAGTTATCAGGACCGCTTTCCGGCGCGGAATCAAGGCCGTTCTCCGATGCGGTATAAGGAGGCAGGATATCTATGGAGAGAATTATGGCAGAAACTATGGAGGATACTCTGAAAGACAGAGTTGAGCAACTGGTGGAGTATATTATGAAATGGTGTCTGTGGCAATTTCACTCTCGTGCCTGGGACAGAGAGAAACAAAACGAGGGAGTTCTCACTAAAACGAGGCAGTTACTCTGTGAGGAACCCGTCGAACTCGAAACTCCTGCGGACCGCTGCTATTGGGTGGATGCCGTCATCTTGGCTAAGGATTTTAAAGCGACGTATCCGTGGTTTGCCACGTTAGACAAAAACGATATCAAGGTGCTCATGCAGGGACTTAAAGATCGTCTGGATTATTTAACGATTACGGGGTCGCTGAATCAAGAACTTACGGACCCTAAGTATTAAGAGAAAAGATGTGCCGTCACGGTGGACGTGAACAAAGTAACCAGGAAAGGGAGTTTTAGTATGGCGTGCGAGTTAAAAGATAAAGAACGTGTCGGCATTATCAACCCGATATTTACCTGTCAGCCTGCAGGCGCACAGTATGTCAGCATAGGAATCAAGGATTGTTTAGGGATCGTTCATGGAGGACAGGGCTGTGTGATGTTCGTCCGCTTGTTGTTCGCCCAGCACTTCAAGGATAACTTCGATATCGCATCTTCCTCGGTCCATGAGGATAGTGCAGTGTTCGGTGCCGTCCATCGAGTCGAGGAAGCGGTCGATGTAGTTTTAATGCGCTATCCCCATGTGAAAGTCATACCGATTATCACCACCTGCTCGACGGAAGTCATCGGCGACGATGTCGATGGTGTCGTTCGGAAACTTAATGAGGGGCTTTTGAAAGAAAAATACGCCGGCCGAGAAGTTCACCTGATTTCGATTCATACCCCCAGTTTTAAGGGAAGCCAGGTGACAGGCTACGATGTCGCGTTGGAGGCTTTTCTCCAGACACTTGCTAAAAAAGAAACACCCAACGGCAAACTCAACTTGATTACTGGCTGGGTCAATCCAGGGGACGTAACAGCGCTCAAGCACCTTCTGGCGGAAATGAAGGTGGATGCCACGGTTCTATTTGAAATTGAAAGCTTCGACTCTCCTCTAATGCCCGATAAGAGCGGGGTCTCGCACGGCAGCACGACGGTCGAGGATCTGATTGGAACAGCGAATGCGATGGGAACGATTGCGCTGAACAAGTACGAAGGTGGCAAGGCCGCCCAATATCTGGCCAACGAATTTGACATACCGACGATCATCGGGCCGACCCCGATCGGCATCCGCAACACAGATACCTTTCTGCAGAACCTAAAAAAAATGACTGGCAAGCCAATTCCAGAGTCTCTCGTACGCGAACGGGGAATTGCAATTGATGCGCTGACCGATCTTGCCCACATGTTTTTCGCCGATAAGCGAGTGGCTATCTACGGGCATCCTGATCTGGTCATAGGTCTAGCGGAATTTTGTCTCGATCTGGAGATGAAGCCCGTGCTGCTGCTGCTCGGCGACGACAATGTGACCTATACGGATGATCCTCGGATCAAGGCGTTTCAGGAAAACGTCGAGTTTGATATGGAAATCATCTGTAATTCGGATCTGTGGGAACTGGAAGACCGGATCAAGAACCAGGGTCTAGAACTCGATCTCATCTTGGGTCATTCCAAAGGGCGTTTTATTTCCATCGACTATAATATCCCGATGGTACGCGTGGGTTTCCCCACCTATGACCGGGCGGGGCTGTACCGTCATCCAGTCGTCGGCTATGCGGGCGCGATCTGGTTGGCTGAAGAGATGGCGAACACGCTGTTCACGGATATGGAGTACAAAAAGAATAAGGAATGGATATTGAATGTATGGTAAGACGTATGATAGCCATTTGCTCTCTGAGCAATCAATTATTGTCGTAACACTTCGCTGGAGTTTTGTTAGATTATGCCAGCTCCTGATTGACATCAGGTTCTGGCATAATCATTAAAAGGAGAATCTACATAATGAAGGGGAAAATGCCTGCCGTGCGGTGGGAAGAGGGAAGGATAGAAGCGAGAAGGAGGAAGGTAGAGGTGAAAAACATGGATTGTCAAGTTGCATCGTCGGAGACGAAAATGCCAATGGCTGCAACTATGTTGGAAAAAACCCAAAAGCATCCCTGTTACTCTTTTGATGCTCATCAAAAATTTGCGCGGATGCATTTGCCTGTTGCACCCTATTGTAATCTTAGTTGTAACTATTGCAATCGTAAATTTGATTGTGTCAATGAGAGTCGTCCGGGGGTAACCAGTGAAATACTTACGCCTCAAGCGGCCAAAAATAAGTTTGATAAGGTAAGTGCTCAAATTGAGCAGCTTAGTGTGATCGGAATTGCAGGACCAGGAGATGCCTTAGCTGATTGGGAAAACACGCGTGAGACAATACGTTTGATTCGAGCGGAAAACCCGCAAATCGTTTTTTGTCTTTCCACGAACGGGTTACTCCTACCGGAGTACGCTCAGGACATTGTGCAGCTCGGTGTAACCCATGTGACCGTGACCGTTAATTGTATAGATAGTGCTATTGGGGCGGAAATTTACAAACATATTAATTTTAAAGGACAGCATTATGAAGGGGAGACAGGGGTGAAAATTCTGATTGAAAATCAGTTGGCGGGTATCGCTCTCCTCATAGGTCTAGGCATCGTTGTAAAAATTAACATTGTCATGTTAAAAGGTATTAATGACCAACACATCCCAGAAGTAGTGAAGAAAATGAAAGAACTTGGGGTTTATATTACGAATATTATGCCGTTGATCCCCGCCCCAGGCAGTGCTTTTGAAAATTTTCCTCAAACCCCGATAAAAGATGTCAATGAGATGAGAGATTTGTGTGAACTCGATGTAAGGCAGATGCGTCACTGTAAGCAATGCCGCGCTGATGCGATCGGATTGCTAGGCAAAGATCGCTCGCAAGAATTTCGCGATCATTTACCGCAGGTTCTGCAAAAGGTTCTTGGATGTGGTGTTTTAACGGTGTAAATATTGTGATATTGTTAAATAAGTTTAAGGTTAGTGTAACAACTACTTTGGTGGAGGCAATCGGACGGAGGATTGCTAAGTAGTATGTGTCGAAGAGCGTTGCTGGTAATTATGATTAAAGAAGGAGTAAAATAATGCGGAAAAGTGCTTTCTATTATTTTGCCTATGGCTCAAATATGAACTTAGCCCAGATGAAGCAAAGGTGTCCGAGTGCCAAGGTGCTTGGCATTGCTCGTCTCCCTGGTTACAAGGTTGAATTTTACGGATATTCTACCAATTGGGATGGAGCCCAGGAAACGGTTGTTCCTGATTCGCAATCCGAAGTGTGGGGGGTATTATACGACTTGCAAGCTTTTGATTGGGATGCACTCGATGGCTATCAAGATGCCCGTTCGGATGGGCTGGGCCAGTATTTTCACTATCCGGTGGAGGTAATCGATAGGGCCGAGGGGACAATTGAAGCCATAATTTATAAGAAAAATATCTTAAATGAAGTGAAACTCCCGAGTGATGAATATTTAGATTTCATTGTGCAAGGTGCAAAAGAGCAAGGCTTACCTGTAGAGTATCTAAGACTTTTGCAAACTAAACAAACAAAGCCGGCTTCCTATGATGTGCCCAAGAAGAATAAGTCAAAATCGAGTTATTTGAATGTATCTTGTAATACTTGTGATCAGTGAAAAAATGAATTGTTAAAATTCTTGGAAAGGACAGAACTTAGAGATGCGGCTTCACTATTTACAACATGTCCCCTTCGAAAATCCGGGCAGCATTCTAACCTGGGCGAAAAATAATGGTTACCTTCTCACCGATACGCAATTATACCAAAATGACCCTCTCCCTAAACAGGAGGATTTCGATTGGCTTGTGGTCATGGGTGGTCCAATGAATATCTATGACGAAGAAAATTATCCATGGCTT
>NZ_AGAF01000211.1 GCF_000224515.1 Desulfosporosinus sp. OT
AAGTTAATCGCCATGCGTGGCGCACCTAAAGAACATTATTAACGATACAACTATCAATTGGAGCTCAATTTAAACAACATTCTGTCATTGTCAAGATTTGCTCCGCTTCTATTTTCAAACTGGGCGATCAGATCCCAATACCCATCCCTATATCCACATACGACTGAGACTGAGCAATCAAGCACCAGACAAGGCCACTAACCCAATAGAAAGAGCCAAACCAATAAAAATAACTTTCTGTATTAGCACCGAGCGCTCGTAACATATGGTCTTTGTCCCCTGTGGCTCTTAAGGCAAATCCGAAGAATAGAGAGCTAACACCGGAT
Source organism: Desulfosporosinus sp. OT (assembly GCF_000224515.1). Classification (GTDB taxonomy): domain Bacteria; phylum Bacillota; class Desulfitobacteriia; order Desulfitobacteriales; family Desulfitobacteriaceae; genus Desulfosporosinus. Next base: position 327 of record NZ_AGAF01000211.1, read on the forward strand.
AACGTACTATAACAGCCATCTCAGGTCAGCGAGTTATCAAATGATAGCACTCTAACAATTGAACTTCAAGATCAAATTTGGAAACGGTCACTACTTAAAGCTATCTTTCCGCCCGGGGAGAGTACTATAATGATAATGAATAACAAGAAAGGTGGGGTATTCTTGAGCAAGCAAGGTGATTTCAATTCGCCCCGACAAACGACCGAGTTTAAAACGTTAATTATGATGCTTCAAATTGCGACTATTCTAGTGAGCTTTTTTTTATTAGCAACACCAGTATATGCGGAAAGCAGTTTTCAATATTCAAAACCTATTCAAACCAATAACTTGGCAGGGTATAAATTTATCGTTCTGGATAAGGATGTTTATGCTCACAGTAACCAACCCCAACTTCAGGATGTAAGGATTTTTGATGATAAAGAGCAAGAAGTCCCCTATTTCCAGGACTCGAGCATCGCCGCAACGACAACCCCCTATTCCACAACTCAAGATGGCAATGATACTGTGATTACGATTGTGGTGAACCATCTAAACGGATTCCGTTTAGAGTTACGCACAGATGATACGTTTGAACGAAATTATGTGCTTTACGGAATGAGCGGCAAGGCGAAATGGTACCTATCCGAAGGAACACTTGTAAATCACCCTTTAGAGCCTTCTCTTCCAAAAAAGGATATTAATTGGACCAGTACTAACCGTTTCGATGAGCTTAAACTTGTCATCCATAACCGTGATAATCAACCAATTAATCTGAAGTCCGTGAGGTTCAGCTACGATCTTGATAGACTGGTTTTTAAGGATCTAGGGAACAGTCATTATCGCTTAGCTTATGGAAACACTGCCTCCGGTTCTCCCCAGTACGATGTTACGGATTATAAAACCATTATTACTCGGGAACCTCTAACTCAAGCCACTTTGGGAGCTGAAGTATCTACCCCACCTCTGCCACAACCACCTGACAATCAAAAAAATTTCAAACCGCTTTTTATAATCGCTATTTCTGCCTTAGCTTTATTATTAATGTCAGGCATAGGGTTAAGCATAAGGAAAAAACAACGTTAGATATCCTCTTTCTGAATGACTAATCACTCTTACACAAAATTCATGGTACTTTATATTCTAAAATATCCCCTGGTTGACAATCCAGGGCTTTGCATATTGCCTCTAAGGTAGAAAATCGTATTGCCTTTGCTTTGTTGGTTTTAAGGATTGATAAATTGGTTAGGGTTATACCAATTTTTTCACCAAGCTCAGTCGAACTCATTTTACGTTTTGCAAGCATCACATCAACATTAACTATTATCGGCATCCCCTCACCTCAAATCGTAAGATCATTTTCTTGCTTTAGTTCCATGGCATGCTTAACAAGTTGTATCAGGATTTGACCTACAAGCCCCACCATGAAAGCAGCTACCATTAAAGTAAGTGACAACAAGTTTTTTAACACAGCAAACGTGCCAATAGCATAGAGAAAAAAATCTGCAAAAGCACAAATACTGATGATATTCAACAGGGTTACGCTGCTATGGCTAAAGGGTTCTTGGCGTAAGACGTTATTGCATAGTTTTTTAGCCATTAAAAGCAACAATACAAAAGGGATGGCCGTCAAATACAAAAAAACTGTTATCCATAAAGTACTTAAAGTTTGATTACCAGCATATTCAAGATATCTATTTACTAAAATCGGCAGGGTAGGAAGAACGAACGCCATAATCACAATGAATATAAAAATCAGCAAATTCATAAACCTTGCAAAATAGTTATTATTCACCTTCATCACTTCCTTAACAAGTTTTCATAATAGTTTAGTATAACATACAATATTATTGTTTATCAACGAATTATTAATAATAAACGATGATAAGCTAACTGTTAACCAGATCTCCCGAACAAATGGTTGCTGGCAATGAGGAACAAGCTGCAGTATCTACTTCTATATAACACCTCAGTACAGGAATTAAAACAAATTGCTGCTACGCTTAAAGATAAAGTGGATGACCTAATTAGTAAAGATGTATAGCTATAGGAGCCTTCGAACATAAAGAAGGGGGGAAGTGTATATTACCTCTACCCTTCTTTATGTTCGTCATTTCACAAAACTGTGACTTAAATCCCTAAAAAACTTTCACAATTTGCACCTTTTAACTTCACATTTTTTAGTTATCCTTAGAGAGTAGTCAATGGATATGACATCATGATCAGAAAAAATAGTTGCAAATGTTAAAGTAAAATTTATTTCGTTTCTCATCTAAAATTGAGTATTAACCAGGAGGTATTAATCATGGATAACGAAACTAATTTACCACAGAACGATAATATCAATCCTTCTGAAAGTGCCTATAACGAAAACAAGGAACTTAAAATAATGTTTTCTCCTCAGCAACAACCACCGATCGCTCACCACCGACCAAAAATGAAATTTGTTGCGACTGCTGGCCTCTGTTTAATCAGCGCAGTTATTGGTGGTCTCACAACGGTTGCCACCATCCCATATATTTATCCGACAAACGCAGTCTCCTCAATTCAAACAGCTAATTCCTCATCTAATTCCCCTTCAATAGCCCAGGTTAACAACCTTACTACCACCCCAACCAATTTCCCTGTTGCGCAAATCGCTAAGGATGTCGGTCCAGCTGTTGTTGGCGTTTCTAATTTCCAATCGAGCCGAAGTTATTTTGGCAATTCAGGCCTCCAAGAAGTTGGAAGCGGTTCTGGTTTCATTATTGATGCCCAAAAAGGTTATATCGTGACTAATAATCATGTGATCGATGGAGCACAAAAAGTTACTGTCAGTTTGAGCGATGGACGTAATCTTGATGCGAAAATAATTGGTGCCGACCCACGTACAGATCTCGCAGTATTACAAATATCCGATACCAAAAACCTTACTGCAGTTAAGCTTGGAGATTCTTCAAAAATAGAAGTTGGTGAATCAGTGGTTGCTATTGGAAATCCAGGTGGTACTGAATTTGCACGCTCCGTGACCACTGGTGTCATCTCTGCGACGAATCGCACACTTGACATACAAGGCGAGGCAAGCTTCAACTTAATCCAAACAGACGCAGCAATAAATCCCGGAAATAGTGGCGGGCCACTCGTGGATTATCAAGGACAAGTCATTGGTATCAACTCGGCCAAATATGCAGAATCGGGCTTTGAAGGAATGGGTTTTGCTATTCCTATTTCAGACGCCACCCCCACTATACAACAATTGATCACTTCAGGTGTCGCCAAACATCCCGCACTATTAGTGAGTACGGACGATCAATACAACTCATACGCGCAAAGCAACAACAAAGCTCTTGGAGCCTATATTTCAGCAGTGACACCAAATGGCCCCGCAGCTAAAGCTGGAATTGTGAAAGGAGATGTCATCACCAAGATAAATAATGTTCAAGTTCAGAATTCATCTGACCTTATTCATGAACTCTACAAATATAATGTTGGAGGCAAAGTAACCATTACCTATATCCGAGATGGACAAACGAAAGAAGTTCAGGCAACGCTTGGAGAAATATCCTCAAATCAATAAATTGGGAGCATAATTAAACATCTAGTTATACTAAGAATTCTGGTTTGCATGAAGAAAGAAGGCTGGGAGCATTAAGTTGCTTCCAGCCTTCTTTCGTTTTCCGTTATCGCCACTTCTGAACTAATATGCTTAATTAATAATATGCTTTATTTAAGAGTCTGGTTTAAGACTTCGACTTGGCAACATGTCCTATGTTTTGGTGACAGGATATACAGCTAACTTGCCCATCAATCATAGGCTGATGACTTATTGGTGGGGCATTCGGAGCGGACCCAGGCGCCAGAGTAATATTTTTAGCATTCGGGTAGGCACTATCTTTGCCGCTATGACAATACAAACAAGCATCGGTATGCGGAGTCCATTCGAGTTTAGCTGGGACCTGATTGGTGAAATGCAGATAAACCTCTTTGTAACTACTCAATTTCCGTACTATGTAGCCTACATTACCAGGTGCAGCGTGACAACTCAGACACTCGACATCTTTGTGCGGCCCTGTTTCCCACGATGCGACCTGAGGCGCGATCTCATGACAAGAAGTGCAAAATTGCGGTCGAGAGGTGTAGTGCATCCCTGCATACGCTCCAATAACCAACACTACGACCACTATTAATCCAATAAGCACAGTTTTTTGGGTTCTGCTAGCTTTAGCAGGTTTTCCCTCGCTTGAAGCCAAACTCATCACTCCTTTTTAGTGACTTATACTACTCTTCATTAGGCAATCTTATTGTAACTACAAACTTTAGAATTTATGTATTATGTAAATTTACGAGGGAATAATTTATGAAATTTTGGCAGGATAACATTTCGTGGTTAGTATAAAAGGAGTTTTTTTCGGCAAACTATTTATGTTTAAAGAACCTGAGAAGGAGGGATTTTTTCAGTGAATCGACTTAGAATTATGGTATTAAGTCTAATAGTTTTAGTAACTATCATGTTAGTAGCTGCCTGCAGTACTCAGCAACCTACTCCAACACCTTCAACTCAAACGACTCCAGCAACCCAGGTTGCCAATGTGACTGCCACCTATGTTGGTGAGAAAACCTGTCAAGGTTGTCATCAGAAAACAAACTATGACAAAACGCCCCATTATCAATCCTTTAAACCTTTATCGGCTTATAAACTAGATAAGACCTATGGATCGATTACCGTATATGACGGTGCAGCCGATAATGCAAAGTCAACAACAATAGATATAAGCAAAGCCCTTGGCGTAGAAATGGATACCTATGTAGTTGCTGAAATTCCTAAAGAAGCTGGCTTCTCAAAACGATTTTATCGGGTGGGTCATTTGATCAAAAACCCTGATGGCACGTATAAGATCGAAAGCGCTAGTGTAGTTAATGGAACCCAGAACTGGTCTGCAGGAGAATATACTTGTGCTGAATGTCATAGTCCTAACATGGGTGCCACAGGAACACCTGACTACACAATTACCTGCGAAGGTTGTCACGGTCCTGGTAGCGCACACGTTGCAGCAACGACTGATGATCAGAAAAAAGCCACTATGGTATTGCCGAATTCCGACACCTGCTTAAAATGTCACAACAGTGATCCAAAGAAAGATTCCACAACAAGTGCTATTATCACAACAAACCACTATGGCACACGTGACTATACCTTTAGCAAACACAATACTACTGGACAAATTAATGGTTGCTTGACCTGTCACAAAGTACACGGTCCCGACGCAAACGGAGGATTACTGAAGAAAGATAAGCCCAATGACATTTGCGTGACCTGCCATGCAGGGAAAAATTACGACGTGAAGACCATTATGTGGGACAACAAGTCAGATCCTCACAATCATATAACGGCTGACCACAGTTTCACCGCTATTCCAGAGTCTGCTACTAAGGTCAATCCGACAACCAAAAACGTAGAAATTGTAGATCCAACGGTTCTAGACATGATTAAGAAAGCACTACCAGATCTAGCCAAGTAACACGAAATAAGAAAGATCAAGGCTTGTCCGTTTAAACGACAAGCCTTGATCTTTTTTTATTCCAGTTGGAAATAAAATCCCTATCACCATTCTATTTATAAACCTTATGATAGATTCAAATCAAATTCAATCTAGCTGGTGTCAACAAAACTCTTTGAAATCATTCTAAAAGCCAGCACTGAGTGCTGGCTTAAACTAAATCTCTGGCTAATGGTATTTCCTTAAAAGGATTATGCTCTTATAGTTACCCTTACTCCAATCGGTACAATTTTGGAAAGTTCTATTACATCAGAGTTGAACATTCTGACACATCCTTTGGACACTTGTTTACCAATGGATTGAGGATCATTGGTACCATGAATTCCATAGTGGGGTTTACTTAGTCCCATCCACATAACTCCAAAAGGTCCTCCCGGATTGGGGGCCTTATTTATAATTTTAAACGTACCCGTAGGTGTTGCAGTAAGCATCTTTCCTATGCCAACTGGATAAGTTTTAATCACATTACCATCTTGTAACAAGTAGAGTTGCCTATTGCTTTTGGAAACAATAATTGAATACGCCACTTAAACCACCCCGTGTATTGATTATGCTCCTCAACATCCGCGATAGCCGGTATCATGAGCGTTAGTCTTCAGGTTGTGTAATAATTGGTTAAACGTATTTGGATGGCTCGTTGCGGACCATGAATTTTGAATTCCCCAAGCGTACCAAGGATAACAGGGGATTCTATCACATGAGGGGCAATCATATTCTGTTCCCCAAGTGGTATTCCCACTGCCGTCATATACATCCAGGTGTACATGGCCTCCAACGCTCATTAAGTTCCCATAAGAAGTTCCGTACCGTTTCATTACTTCAATTCTGCGAAAACCAGCATGATACGCTGCTTCTGCAACTTGAATAAAGCTTTTTCTTGGGACTGTAATATCAGCTGCCAGCCCTGCACCATGGGGGTTTGATTCTCTGCGATAGCCACTCGTTACTATAATGGGTACTCCTAATAAATACCGCATTTTCTGCAAATCATCGACCAGTTTTTCCATGACACCATATGGATGGATTCTCTTAGGATTAAATTCCTTCATTTTGAAATTATGGCGGATGTGTTGATTATCTCGGTAATAATGACATTTGCCATTATAAGAACGTAAAACTCCATAACCATAGGGCACGTGATTAAGGCACCCTGTATCTTTAATGCCCACGTAATTCCCCCCTATCGAACGTCAATCTAACTAAAGCAATATATGTAAGAAGATCGTATTTGGTTATAATATAAACTTCAGGTACTCTTCACCCCAGAATACTTTTTGCATATAAGAAACAAGCCTGGAAGAATATATCTTTCATTCTTGAAAAAATAATTAATAAATCTTCTACAATAAATTGTCGGATTATGATATTCTGGAACATGGACAACGGATAAGCAATTAAGGAGGAATAGTTATGCTTGAAATACAGGGAGTATCTCTAGAAACAGATGGAGATAACCGCGTTGAGATTCTAAAGAATATAAATTTAAAATTCTATGATAAAAAAATATATGTTGTCACCGGTCCAAATGGTGGAGGTAAATCTTCATTGGCCAAAATCATTATGGGTGTCTATAATACTACCAAAGGTAAGATTCTACTCGATGGGCAAGACATTACAACCATGAATATCACCGAAAGAGCTCGTCTGGGTATTGGGTATGCTTTTCAGAGTCCACCTCGTTTTAAAGGCATCAAAGTCAAGGACCTTCTAAAGATGGCTGCCTCGTATAATCCTGAAAAAGTTAATATTTGCGATTTGCTATATGATGTAGGTTTATGTGCCCAAGATTATCTCAACAGAGATGTTGACACCAGTCTCTCAGGTGGAGAAATGAAAAGGATCGAAATTGCTACCGTGCTCGCACGGAATCTAAAGCTTGCAGTTTTTGACGAACCCGAAGCAGGAATTGATTTATGGAGCTTTCAGAAGCTTGCGGAAACGTTTAAAAATATCCATATGAAATATGATACAACGATAGTTATCATTTCTCACCAGGAACGTATTATGGAGCTTGCAGATGAAATCATTTTGATGTCCAATGGGACGATCAGTGCGCAATCTGAAAGGGATATTATTCTTGCTGGAATTTTAAATACCGATGCTTGTGCATGTAGCACTAAATGTGAGAAAGGGGTTGGTCAGAATGTTGAATGCATTGGATAAATTAATGCTGGAAAAAGTGGCCGATCTTCATGAGATACCCCAAGGAGCTTACAATATTCGGAAAAATGGAGCAGGGGTACAGCGGAACACAACGGCTAATATTGATATCATCACCAAAGAGGACAAATCAGGCATTGATGTAATTGTAAAACCTTATACCAAAGGAGAAAGTGTCCATATTCCGGTCATTGTAACTGAGGAAAACATCAATGATGTTGTCTATAATACCTTCGAAATTGGAGAATACTCAGACGTGTTGGTCGTTGCTGGCTGCGGAATCCATAATTCAGGAAGCCACGCATCACAGCACGATGGCATACACAACTTTTTTGTGAGAAAAGGGGCCAAACTCAAGTACGTAGAGAAACACTATGGACAGGGTGAAGGACAGGGTCAACGGGTTTTAAATCCAAAGACAATTATCGAGGCAGAGGCAGGCTCTGTTGTAGAACTTGAACTTATTCAGATAAAAGGAATTGACCGCACTAAAAGGGATACTGAGATCCGACTTATGGATAATGCAAAGCTTGTGGTCACAGAACGGCTCTTGACCTATATGGATCAAGAAGCAGAATCAAATATTACTGTCGAATTACAAGGTGCAGATTCTTCAGCCCAAATTATTTCACGATCTGTTGCCCAGGATGATTCAAAGCAAGAATTCTATTTCGATTTAGTAGGACGAAATAAAGGCCGTGGTCATATACAATGCGACGCCATAATTATGCATAATGCTCAAGTTCTTTCGACCCCCAAAATCTCAGCCTATCATAGCGAAGCACAACTCGTACATGAGGCGGCCATAGGCCGGATCGAGTCCGAACAATTAATTAAATTAATGTCAATTGGGTTTTCGGAAAAAGAAGCAGAGGATACAATTCTCAATGGCTTTCTTAAATAGATAAAACCTAGCCTAAGCTGTAGCGTCATACTCTAGAATTTAACGAAAACTAAAGCTGTCGCCTTCGCCGAGCCTCGGTGAAGGCGACAGCTTTAGTTGCACATATAAAGAAAACTTGGCTGGCGCCCACGAAGACACTTTCTTCGCACGGATTAGCCCTTCTTACAGTATATAACGAAGTTTATACTTTCTAACAGTAGAAAAAAGGCCCGAGATGTCTCGAGCCTTTTTCATTGTAGAATTTAATTATAATTTCTTAGGCTCTAGCCCTCTGACGCTGATCAGGCACTGCAGGTGCCGGTACAGATTTTTTAATAACGTTGAGTGGCCTACCAAGAGGCAATATTTCACGTCCATAAAAATTCTTATAAAATATGGCCGCTGAATAATAGAAACCAATGATGGAAACAATCAATTCAGACCAACCAGCTAGTTGTGTAAGCATAGGAGCAGGACCTACATTAAATGTAACTGCCGTAAGCGAGAAAAATAGCACATCAATGAAAAGAAACAGCACAACAAAAGGAACGTTCACTTCTAAAGCAGCTATTGTTGTAAAAAGAGAGAAAATAAGGTAACCCAAAAACACAAATCCCAACATTTTAGGGTCAACAGCAGCTTTCATGCCTGGGCCGAACGCGCCGTTCATAGTTAACCATGAAAAGGCCATACCTACCCAGAAAAAGCCATAAGCACCCAGAGCTGTGCCACCCAAAACGTTGCCCTTCTGAAAGTCAATTTTTGCAGCCATAATTTGAACAATACCACCCAATAAACATGCCCAAACAACAAGCAAACCTGTTGCGCTATGATCAGTAAAACCTAATTTGGAAGTTGAGGCTATGAGACAAATCATCGCCAAACCCAAAACACCAAAAGCGGTAGGATCTGCACCACTATAATTAACTTTGACTTCCTGTATACTCATTTTCGATTTTCCCCCTTAGTTTGTGATAGTTGATTCGCAAAAACTATATATGTGTTTATCCTCATAAATTATTTTATGCGCTCTACCTCCCTCCATCTAAATTTTTCTTCAAAACAGCCGTGTTTATGGTTCGCTACAAGAAGTTTTCGTATATATATCACGCAAACGCACAAACAACCATCACACTAACAACCGCGCAAATACTTAAACACATAATAACACAAACAATTCAAATTTGTACGAATATTTTAACTATTTTTATTAATAAATTTATTCAGATATGTTATGGGATGTTATATAAATAAGGAATTATTTTCTCTAAGAATAACCTACTGCCTTCGTGTCAGAATATGCCTATCAACATAAGATGGAAGATTGTCCCTTAAGAAGGAATGGCTGCAATGTCATTATCCATAAAGAGCCCTATGCAAGATGTGCTTGGGCTCTTTATTTCATTCATTTCTCCTATATATGCTCTATTGAGCTAAACTAAGCTGATTACTGCGTACTAAACTTCAGATATTTAAAACTGTACAGTAAATCAGTTGTAGTATTGATGCCTTTTTTCTTTAAGTCCTCGACCATTGCCAAAAAAATTTTGCCAGTTATGATTGAATCCCCTAAAGCAGTGTGGCGCTCTGTTAACGGCACTCCATAGGCTTCAGCCAAATCGTCTAAGGAATGGGTTTTATGGTCGGGAAAAAGTAGATGGGAGAGTAAATAGGTGTCTAAAACCAAAGGGCATAACTTTTCTCCACAGTTTTTTTGCAACTGGGCATTTATAAAACTAAAATCGAAAGCGCCGCAATGAGCAACAAGCATTGAAGACCCTACGAAATCCATAAATTCATTGCAAACGGCGATAAAATCAGGCGCTGTAGCTACCATTTCATCGGTGATACCGGTCAATTCAGTTACAAGAGGCGGGATTCCACGGTTAGGATTTATGAATTGAAGAAACGTTTCATCTGTAAGCTGGCCTTTGTCAACAACTACCCCTCCAACAGAAATAATTTCATCCCCTTTATGAGGATAAAACCCAGTAGTCTCGGTATCAAATACAACAAACCTGCTGCCGTCTAGTGCCATGGAAGGCCATTTTCGCAGACGAAAAGCTGTTACTTTTTGGCAGAATTCCTCCTCATCAACTGTGCAGCAAAATTTATAAAAATTCATGAAAATACTGGTCTTACTTTTCATCTCTCAGTCCTCCCTTACAAATGGCCTTAACTTTGGAAAGCCAACCCGGTTACGGTTTGCAGGCGGTCGACTGCCAAAAAACTCTCGCGCATAACAGATCGTTCTCTTTCGCTGAGGTTATTTGGGTTAATATAGTTATCCGGAATGAACCCTAGACCAAGTTTCCTTAGGTTCTCCCGCATCCTGAACATCATGAGCGATTGAAAGGCTGCTTCGTAGTACTCTGCATCATCTGAGGAGATGGCTTCAAATTGAACAAGTTTTTTCAACCGCGCTAAAGTATTAACCTCAACTATGCTTTCCCGCATAGCAAAAATTCGGATACAGTCCACAATATGAACACAAGCAGCCTTTTTTAGATCCACTTCGTTTTTATGGTCTTTGTTCTTTTCCAATATTACGTGTTTGAACAGATTAAGCGGTACCCTATGGCTTAGAGCATCACTTGTAAGGAAATGAAGAAGGGCAGGAGTGGTTCGGAACATATGCAACGTATAATCACGTAACGTCTGGGCCAAATAATCTTGTCCATAAACTGGTCTAAAGTCCAAAAAAATTGTAAACTGACGAACAGCGTCTGGATTAGGCGTGCTTGACCACTGGTGCACCATACTTTTCCAAGTCGTTAACGACCGACACCATTCGGGATTTGTAGGCATGATATTACCAGGGCATTTAATTAGGCCACATTGGTCTAACCCGTCCGTTACATATTGAGCCAATTCTCGAAAATAGTCCTTAATTCTCCCTTCCTCTTCAGGCGGAACTTCAGCATATATTATGGCACTGTCTTGGTCTGATGATGGGGTTAGCTCTTCACGGCCTCCGCTGCCCATGGTTAACCAACAATAATCAACAGGCGGTCGCCCTAAGCCCTTTTCTGCCAATAAATTCTCCGTGAGCAAAATCAGCCTACGGGTTAATATGTCATATAATTCTGACACCACTTCCCCAATTTCACTTGCGGAGGCCTTTTCGCTGATCATTGTAGCCACTGTTTTGGAGATTTGTTTGACAGCTTGTGCCAATTCTCCGATATTTCCGGCAAGTTCTATGTCTTTAACAATCGTTAGGGAACTAGTAATCCTTGCCCTAGTTAAATCTCCAATAGTAACAATGCCGATGGGCCTTTTTTTATCCGTGACGACAATATATTTGCCATGACTTTTCAGCATAGTAAGCAGCGCTTGGTAAAAGAAGGCATTAGCTATCAACGTAGGGGGATCATGTTGCATAATATCGACAGCGGCAACGACTGAAGGGTTGCCGTCGCGGGCTAGTACTTTACTAATAATATCTCGCTCACTAACTAAGCCTAACATTTTACCATTGGGATCTGTAACCACCATAGAACTAATTTTTTTCTTTGTGAACAAACGCGCTAAATCATTGATCGAAGTGTCCGGCTGACAGGTTTCTACAGGAGTGGACATGATATCATAAACCTTCTGTTTAAAACGTTCAAATCCTAAACCGAACGACTCATAAGGTTGTTCTTGTAGCATTTCTTCGTACAACCCGCACATTCGGTCCGTTAATACGCGGTTAAAATAACGAGCAACCTCCTGATAGTTGTGTAAGAGATTCTCAAAGGCTTCTCTTCCCAACACGTAACAAGTTAATTCAGCGATTACCTTTGCAGAGGCGGGATATCGTTTGCCAGTAAGAATCACAGTTTCTCCAAAGAAGTCTCCCTGACTCCTTAGTCTTACCGCCCCGTTTCCTGTAATGATTTCCACAACTCCAGATAGAACTAAAAATAATGAACCCAGTGATTTTTCGCCTTCTATGAATACAAAACTACCTGTCGAATAGGTCCTAACTGGTATCGTTTGGCTCAACTCTAATAAAATATTTTCAGGCAACTGATCAAATGGCTTAAATTGTTTTAGAGAAAGCAGCATATACATTCCCCCTCCAATCGAATCGATGTAGTTCACAGGTCATCTGTTCTTCCATATAGTGAGAATACCGTTAGTGATTATATAATATATCACCAATTTGTCATAATGTTAAGAATATTCTTTATTCATTTTGTATAAATCTATTATAGTCCTATTGTTCCTTCATTATTAAAATATTCAAGTCATGATAATATTTGGAATAGTCAGAATATTTAGAGGAATTTATGCTTCTTCGTAGAATTGATACCCTTAAATGTATTCGGTTATTTTTTCCAAATCAGGTTCGATTACTAAAAATCCAAATTAAGAAAGGTGGGCTATTCTTCATGGATGTTGACAAGATATTTTTCAAAAACCTTTTTAAGAATCTATTTACTCACCCTTGTTTGGTGAAGTTCTGGGATGAAGAGGTTGTACAGTATGGTGAAGGAGACGCGCACTTTCAGATTATTATGCATGAACCCATACCTAAGTCAGAGCTCGTCGGAGATCCTTCTTTAGCCTTCGGCGAAGCTTACATGCATGGCAATATTGAAATCAAAGGAAGTATCCGGAAAGTCATGGAATCCCTCTTTATTAATAAAGATAGTTTTTTATATAAGAACCCCACCTATTTAAAAATGGTCAAGTTTATATCCAATGGCGTTAGAAAAAGCAGGGAAAATGTCCAATATCACTATGACATAGGGAATGACTTTTATAAGTTGTGGCTTGATGATACGATGACCTATTCTTGCGCCTATTTTAAATCTCCAGAAGATACACTAACCCAAGCGCAAAAAAACAAAATTGATCATATTTTACTAAAACTTAATTTACATGAAGGACAGACCTTACTGGATATTGGCTGTGGTTGGGGAGAATTAATTCTAACCGCGGCTCGAGAATTCCGGGTTAAAGCATTAGGTATTACCCTTAGCGAGGAACAGTATGATAAAGTGCGTTACAAAATTGATAGCGAAAATCTAAGTGAGCTGGTGGATGTGCGATTGATGGATTACCGCGAAATTAGAGATCAATTATTCGATCGGGTGGTCAGCGTGGGGATGATCGAGCATGTTGGAAAAGAGCACCTAAGTGAATACTTTTCCAGAGTTCATCATTTACTAAAGGATCAAGGGATCTCTCTCCTACACTGTATTACCGGTAGGGATGGAACCGGTACAAACTCCTGGATTAACACCTATATCTTCCCCGGCGGTTACATTCCATCAGTTCCTGAACTGATCAAGCATATGGAAGATGATGGTTTTTCACTCTATGATGTCGAAAGTCTGAGAAATCATTATACTCGAACCTTAGAACACTGGGCTCAAAATTTCGAACAAGTCCTCCCGCTCGTTCGGAAAAATAAAGACGAAACCTTTATTCGAATGTGGCGCCTCTATCTTAATTCTTGTGCTGCTTCATTTCACACTGGAAACATTGATCTACACCAGCTATTATTCAGCAAAGGTCCACACAACAGCTTACCGTGGACCCGCGACTATATTTATAATTCAATATGAACCTTCAGCTAAGACATTCTGCTCGAATATTACCGATCCCTATATCTAAAGATGCATTTAGGGCGACGAGACTTCGCCTGTTGACCCTATTCTTCCTTTCTACTTTCCTCAACTACAAATTTAGGTATATTCTGACAATTCAGAATAATTTGAATTGTTGTTGCAATTTCTTCGTAATCAGAATATGATATGATTAATCATTTTCGCAAGATAACCTTATCGTAAATTAATGCTCCTGACACTGAGTGCTTCCATAAGATTATTGCCGCCCATACGACTTTAAAAGCTTTCCCGTTTTAAAACGGGAAAAATAAGCCTTCCACCTTGAAATCTAATCTAGAGAGGAGGTGAAGATATGTCACATGGACCAGCAACCGAATGGAAAGAGAATAAGACTCTCGATAAAAAGAAAGCCCGGTTGGGGGTAGTAATGTTTATTATCTATACGATCATATACGCAGGATTTATCTATATCAACGTAATGGATAGTTCAATCATGAGAATTAATATTGGGAGCTTTAACGTAGCAATTGTTTATGGCTTTGGGCTGATTATTTTAGCTCTCGTTCTGGCAATCATCTACAATAAAATTTGTACAAACGCAGAAAAATTAACTGTAATTGATGGTAAACGTTAGTTAATTGATGTACTTGAGAAATTGAAGGGAGGTATACGGGATGAATTATTCGGTTTCACCAGGGGCTGTAGCCATTTTCATATGTTTTGTGATTTCGGTTCTCTTCATATCCTTTTATTTTGCTCGCAAAACAAAGTCAGCAACTGATTACTATGCTGCCGGCGGATCAATCCACTGGTCAATAAATGGAATTGCCTTTGCTGGAGATTATCTTTCTGCCGCGTCGTTTCTTGGCATATGCGGAATGATAGCCACGTATGGTTTCGATGGGTTCTTATATGCCATTGGTTATCTCGCGGGTTGGATGGTGGCCTTGTTTATTGTTGCAGAACCAATGAAACGGCTCGGAAAATATACCTTTACCGATGCACTTGATAGCAAATTCAATTCCAAGGGAATTAAGCTATTAGGGGCATTTAGTACCCTCTTGGTTTCAATGTTTTATTTGATCCCTCAAATGGTTGGCGCTGGATCACTGGTAACTCCATTACTCGGGTTGCCCCATGAAGCAGGGGTAATAATAGTAGGAATTATTGTTATTGCAATCGTGGCAACTGCAGGTATGGCATCAACCACATACGTCCAATTCTTTAAAGGAGCCTTGTTGATTACCTTTTCGTTAATCTTGACATTCCTAGTGCTTTCACGTGGGCTGTCAACTACACCAGATAAAGCAGATGCCGCCTATCACAATCTTATTGCCTTAAAGGTTACAAGTATAAGTGATACTGCGGTAAAAATTGAGGATCCTTCCTATAAGGTAATGAATTTAATCAAGTCTAAAACTAAGAGTTATGTAAAGCTCTCCAAGGATAATGTAGAGAGCATATGGGTACTAAATACACAAAAAAATATATTGGAGGAAACGGAAACGATCACTACGCTCGCTGATGGATCTCTGCTTTATAATGGAGAGCCAAAAGCAAATAACAAGTTTTTTCAGGTAGGTGCAATGAGTGAGATTAACGGGCAAAAAGTTAATGGAAAAGCCGCTATAACAACGGGTTCGTTGAGTCCTTTCACCTTAGTATCGACGATCAGTAATGGCGTCGTAACGCGTTGGGGGCATGAAATAATTAAGGATGGGACCAATCAAATAACTGTTTATTATCAGAATCCCACATCTGGTAAGGATATCCTGAGCCCTGGACTTAAGTACAAAGTTGATCCTAAAAAAGGCGCCACACCAACTGACCGGTTCAATTTTGTCTCCCTAATGCTTGCATTGTTTTTAGGTACAGCGTCCTTACCGCATGTTCTGATTCGATATTATACTGTTCCAAGTCCATCTGCCGCTAGGAAATCTACCCTTGTTGCTATTACCGCCATGGCCGTCTTCTACATTCTTACCCTCTACATGGGTTTGGGAGCCATGACTGGTGGAGTTCTTGATCTTACTAATGACAATATGGCAGCACCGTTATTGGCAAAGTCTATTGGTATCGCGATTTTCGCCATGATCTCAGCCATCGCATTTTCTACCGTACTTGGCACAGTCAGCGGTCTAATTGTCGCAGCTTCTGGGGCTATTGCCCATGATCTGATGGATAGGTTCTTCAATCTGAAATTGACCGACAAGAAAAAAGTTTTTGCTGGGAAAATCACCGCAATAGTCGTAGGCTGTATAGCCATGGTTTTGGGAATTCTCTTCAAAAATATGAATGTCGCTGCTCTTGTAGGATGGGCATTCGCTGTTGCGGCTTGCGCTAACTTCCCCTCGATTATTATGATACTTTTCTGGAAAAAAACAACTGCAGCAGGAGTGATCGGGTCAATAATCGTAGGACTGATAACTTCTTTAGGAATAATTTTATTTTCCCAGGACACATACAGCAATGTCTACCACCTTGTAGGTGTTGTAGCTCCCTTTGCCTTTAGCAACCCAGCGCTTGTAGGTGTCCCCTTAAGCTTTATCACCCTAATTGTTATCTCCTTGTTCACTCAAAAGAGCAGTAATATCAAATCGGTTTCACGGATTGTAACTTAAACTATCAATCCTAAGGAAAATAGAGGCTGCAACAGTGCAGCCTCTATTTTTTGTATCAAAACAAATAGGCTATTTTCCATCAGCTCCATTATACGAATAATTTCGCCTAGATGCGATCATATAGACGATAGTGTTTTAATACACGACAAAATAAGTATTGTCTGTCCTAAATACACCTGTTATAATTTTAGAATATCCTTTAAGTGTACAAAGTGCTCACATCACACTTATTAAACAGGAGCGCTCCAAGGAATTTATAAGGGAAAGGAAGTATGGTAGAACGGAAAAAACTCGTAAGACAAGAACCAACTCAGAAAAGGAAACATCTCTAAATAGGGTTTTCTAAAACATTATGGAGGGGATAGAATGGTTAGTATGGTAGGCAAAATAAGATCGAGATCGAGTAATTTAATTAAAATAGGGTCCATGCTCTTGATTATTGCATTATTAGTTACTGGGTGTGGAAATAGTTCAACCACTACAGCTGACAAAAAGACCATCAAAGTTGGAATTGTAGATACTTATACCGGCGGAGCAGCCGTCTATGCCAAAGACTCCTTAGATGGATTTAAACTTGCGGTCAAAGAAATTGCCGCTAAAGGAGGTCCGACGATTGAATTTGTCACCCGTGACGACGAATTCAAGCCGGACAAATCAACAAGCTGGGCAAAAGAACTCGTGATGAAAGAAAACGTTGACTTTCTAGCAGGAACTACGAATAGCGCAGCCTCACTTGCAGTTTCACAATTTGCTAAAGAGAATAAAGTACCCTTTATCGACTGGGGCGGAATGAGTGACAAAGTCACAGGTGCAGCAGGCCATCGCTATGTATTCAGCACTTTGCCCAATACCGCAATTATCGGTAAAGCAGGCGCGGTCCAACTTTCCAAGACGCCTTATAAAAAAATCTGGTTAGCTGGCAGTGATTATGAATATGGTCATTCTGTAATTTCTAACCTTTGGTCCAATTTAACCGCACTTGAACCTGACGTTAACAAAATGGGAGAAACTTGGTGGCGTGTGGGAGAAACGGATTTCACACCATATATCAACGCTATCCGCAGTGCTAAACCGGATGTGCTTGTGGTTGGCACTGGTGGAGCTGATATGGTAGCCTTTATGAAAGCACTCAAAGCAACTGGACTGGCCCAAGAAATCCCTGTATGGGCACATACCAGCTATGACCCTGCGACCCTAAGGCCTTTGGGTGATCAAGCGCCTGAAAATGTTCTGGGTACAAATCCATATTTATCAAATTATCCAGATACAGCTGAAAATAAGGCCTTTGTCGAAGCTTTTAAAAAGGAATATAATCGTGAACCTGCTGCATTTGCTTTATATGGATACATGGGAGGAGAATTCCTAGGTCAAGCGATTAAAAAGGCTGGCAGTACTGATAAGGAAAAGATCATTGACGCTATGGAAGGCTTAGTTATTGATACACCGGTAGGCAAAGCGACTTTACGCAAAGAAGACCATCAGGTGGCAATTCCCATGACCTATGGGGTTATAGCTAAGGTAGACGGAAAAATTGCAGCCACAGACCTTCACACCCTTAGTCCGGAAGAAATTATGCCCTCTATCGACGAAATTCAAAAGCTTCGCGCAAAGCAATAACAAAGATTAATGGGCGGACCACCAGGTACCGCCCATTTACGTAATCTCACACAACAGGGGGATGACACATGGACTTCGCAACACTCGCCAGCCAGCTTTTTATAGGATTAAGCAGGGGAATGATTTTCTTTATCGTTTCAGCAGGGCTAACGCTCATATTTGGAGTGTTAAGAATCACGAATTTTGCCCATGGATCACTTTATATGTTAGGTGCTTTTATTGCCTACTCAATCTCAATATTTTTTGGCCAAGGCCCAAATGGGTTTTGGTTGGCCCTGCTGGTTGCCCCTATCGCGGTAATGTTAATTAGTCTTGTAATCGAACGCGGGTTGCTTAGATTTATCTATAACCAAGAACACTTAATGCAAATGCTCTTGACTTATTCTCTAGTACTTATCGCAGGGGACCTTGTCAAAATAATTTGGGGAACAGAATTCAAATCTATGAACATTCCTACGATTTTAAGGGGTTCCTTTAATCTTTGGGGAGCATCCCTTCCGTCGTATAATGCTTTCCTTCTTATAGTAGGCCCAATTGTTGCCCTTGGTTTATGGCTTTTTTTATCGAGAACTCATCTTGGCAAGATCTGCCGAGCAACGGCTACTGACCGAGAGATGGTTGATATATTAGGTATTGACAGTACTCGAGTGTTTGCTCTAGTTTTCGCAATGGGTGGATGGCTTGCAGGACTGGGAGGGGCTTTGATAGCGCCAACGACTACTATCTCGATGGGTATGGATGCAAATATTATAATTTATGCATTCCTAATCGTCGTAATAGGTGGATTAGGCAATGTTTGGGGAGCACTCATTAGTTCTATTATTATGGGAGTTGGTGAAGCATTAGGGATATTATTTATCCCTGGCGTTGCCATCATTATTCCTTATGTCATAGCGGGTGTTCTTCTAATTATAAAACCTTCTGGTTTGTTAAAATCTGCATGGTAGAGAAAGGAAAACATTTATGTCAGCGAATAACTCAAGTACCTTGAAGATGCCTCAGGGAAAGTTCAGAGCCTATCTCGGCTTGGGGTTGTCAGCAACAGGGATTCTGATACTTTTAGCGATGCCGACTCTAATCTCCCAATATTATGTTTACTTGCTAGCAACTGTTTTTACAACAGCCTTACTTGCCACCAGCTTAAACTTAGTTTTAGGGTACGGAGGACTTTTGCATTTACACCATGGCGTATTTTATGGGGTTGGTGCCTATACTGTAGCAATTATTATGACGAAAACCTCTTGGCCATTTGCTGTTGCAGTTGTGTTGGGTCCTCTGGTTGCTGCCTTGATCGCCCTAGTAATTGGTTGGTTTTGCGTGCGATTAAGAGGACTATATTTTGGTATGCTTACGTTAGCTTTAGGGCAGTTGGTATGGGCTATTATTTATCGCTGGAATGCGCTGACGAATGGAGACAACGGAATTCATGCAATACCTGTTCCTGAATTTCTTACTTCTGTAAATTCAGTCTACTATACGACTCTGATTATTCTATGCCTATCTTTAGTAATTCTTTATCTGATTAGCAAATCTCCTTTTGGTCTGACATTACTTGCCACTCGTGACAACCCCATGCGCTCTGAAAGTCTAGGAATACACGTCAGAAGACACCGACTGACAGCGTTTGTCATCGCCGGATTCTTTGCAGGGCTTGCAGGTGTATTATTTGTCTTAGTCGAAAGATCTGTGGCCCCTTCCCTACTCTCTTGGAACAAATCAGCAGAAATTTTGATCATGTGTTTAATGGGAGGACTTACTGTATTTATGGGCCCGACATTAGGGGCTGTCATATTAGTTTTTTTGTCAATGTTTGTTGGTCTCTATACTGAATACTGGCTTCTTGTCCTTGGTGTGCTGTTACTCATCCTCGTCCTGTTCCTGCCTCAAGGTATTCTTGGTTATTTTATAAAGAGTAATGATAAAAAAGGCGGAGTGTGAGAGGAGAGAATTTGAATGCTTCAAGTTGAACAACTTAGAAAAGCGTTTGATGGGTTTCAGGCAATTACAGATGCCAACCTTTCTGTTCCAAAGGGAGAGGTAGTAGCGGTAATTGGACCCAATGGCGCCGGCAAATCCACTTTATTCAACTTAATAACTGGGCATCTACAGGCGGATTCAGGTCATGTCCGTTTCAAAAGTAGGGAAATTACGAACTTGGCTCCTCACAAAATTTGTCACCAAGGAGTGGGGCGGTCATTTCAGTTGATAAATATTTTTTCCAGTCTTACAGTCTTTGAAAATATCCAAACTGCTGTTATATCTAAACATCGCCTGGATAGGAAATTGTTCAGACCTGCCAAAAGACTTCTTGTTGAAGAAACACTTGAGGTTCTCGAAAATTTTGGACTTGTAGATTTTAAAAATCATTCATGCAGCTCCCTTTCTTATGGAGATCAAAAGGTCTTGGAAATAGCGATTGCTTTAGGAAGTAAACCAGATCTCCTTCTTTTAGATGAGCCAACTGCTGGAATGTCACCCGATGAAACACGTAGAATCGTAAATCTCATTAAAAGATTATCTCAACAAGAAGGCCTTACAATATTGCTTACCGAGCACGATATGGATTTAGTCTTTGACGTTGCTCAAAAGATCATGGTTCTTCACCAGGGTCGAACGATAGCCCAAGGCCTTCCTGAGGACATCAGGAACGATAAATCTGTACAAAATGCCTATTTGGGGGAAACAGGATGATGTTAGAAGTTAAGGACATTCATACCTATTACGGGTTGAGTCATATATTGTTCGGCTTATCTTTAAAGGTGAATCACGGAGAAGTTGTATCGCTCCTTGGTCGTAACGGAGTAGGAAAAACAACGACACTCAAAAGTATCATTGGTATCACCCCTCCCAAAAGCGGGCAAATCTTTTTTAAAGGGCAGGACATTACTAAAACCCCTACTAAACGAATGGTAAAAATCGGGATTAGTCTTGTTCCTGATAACCGTAGAATTTTTCCAGATTTGTCTGTACGCGAAAATCTCGAGATTGCAGACGGGATTAAAACCGGAACATGGAATTTGGATAAAGTCCATGCATTATTTCCTGTACTTAAAAAAACCGCCAATCGTAGGGGGGGGAACTTAAGCGGTGGAGAGCAACAAATGTTAAGTATTGCCAGAGCTCTTCTTGGAAATCCTGAGCTTTTAATTTTGGATGAGCCAACTGAAGGACTAGCGCCTTTAATCGTTCGAGAATTAGAAGAGCAAATTCTCGAACTGTGTTCAACCGGAATATCTATTCTCTTAGCCGAACAAAATCTCAAATCCGCCTTGAAATTGGCCACTAGGTGTTATGTGCTTGAACGAGGGCAAGTTCGTTTTGAAGGAACTGTTGAGGAATTAGCTGATAATGACGAAATCCGGTCAAAATATTTATTAGTATAAACCACATCCTCAAGACAATTAGGCCCTGAACTGTAATAGTTTAGGGCCTAATTTAGTGATCCTACAATTTATTGTTCGCACATTTAAACGTTGAAATAGCATCTATGAGTCTACAGGCTGCAGATTTATCGGCGTTATCTGTTATTTGACAGTTTATAATAGTTCTTGCTCTCTCTAAATCGTTTGTTGAACAAGCCAAAATTTCATTCTCAGACATAAATATATTTTCAATGCCTATCTCTGAATAGAGATTCGCATTTTTAAGGATTGAATCAAGCTCAGGCCTTACACCACTGAAGATTATGACTCCCCCAGTCTCTCTTACAGATCTGATAAATACTTTCAAAGCATTGAGCGATGTTAAATCTACAGTCGATACATATTTCATTCTTAAGATGAAAACTCTCGATTTATTTACTAAGTTATCAAGCCTCTCTTCCAGGTCAGAGGCTGAGCCAAAGTAAAGATTTCCTTCCAACTGAATAATTAACACATCGACCTTTTCCTTAACAAATTCAATTTCTTGTTCAATTATTTGGGAATTACGTTCCTCTAACGGGATAAGAACTTTTACCGATACTCTATTTGTATCTCTCAGGTACAAGGCAATTGATAGCGCAATTCCTGTATAAATTGCATAATCTAGGTTAGGCATCAAAATTGTCACGAAACATGTTACCCACATGGCGATAGAATCCGATTTGAATTTGCCTACTTTGACTACCTTCATGATTTCCTTCTTATCAATCAAGTTGTAGGCAGTAACCAGGATTACCCCTGCCAGACATGGATTGGGGATATATTTCGCATATGGGGCAAAAAAGACCAGAACTAAGGCAACAACCAGACC
>NZ_AGAF01000210.1 GCF_000224515.1 Desulfosporosinus sp. OT
CACCTCCTTTGGTTCGGCCCTTCCGTCGGTGTCTAGAGCACCTCTGTACTATGGCCTCTGCTGACTCCTCACGACAAATCTTATTTCAACCGGGTTTCATACTCTGTTTCCACCCGTCCGTGAGGCCTCCCACGGTAAGTCGATTCACTTTCATTCCATGTACCCGCAACATTTACGCTGACGTGTCCGTGTAGCTTTTGGGCTTTGACTTGCTAAGCAGTCTTACCCCACGTTTTGCGCCTGATATTGTTCGTGTTCCTCGGGCCGGAATTTTGCCGCCGGCTTCCTTCAGATTGTGCGCACGTTAGCACCTCAAATGCATTTCATGAGAAATATACGCTCCTACAATGCGTAGTAAAGCATCCGGCTAACCTTAAGGCGAAAGCCAAGGGGAACCATAGCATGCCGGAAAAGCCAGTTTACTGGCGAGCTAGGCCGTATACGGTGAAGCTTAGATTAGTTGAACTCCAGTCAATGGTCCCAGGAAGGCTACTGTGAGTGATTCGCAGTATCTGTCGGTATGGTAGGTATGAATCTGGCCTACCATTAGTAGGCCGACAGGCATAACTGACATCGTCAGACAAACGACGAACGGAGCACCTAAGTACGGATACACCATTTGAGCCTGTGAAGCGTGACTTGCCTAAGTGCGCAATAGCACCGCATATGGCAGAGAGACTCAACAGTAGCCTAACGATCAGCTGTAATGGCTGATACACGGTCAAGAGAGTCAGTTCCTAATTTCTTATTTCAAAAGGAGTCGATTCGAATGAATCAAACCAGACTACTCAAGAAACTAGAAGGCTTTCGTAAACGCAATAGCACCAACCCAAACTTCATTAACAAGGACATTTACCGATTGTTTTATGATGAAGACATCTACATCATTGCCTACAATGCCATCAAGTCAAACCATGGAGCAGAAACTAAAGGAGCAGATGGTACATCACTAGACGGCTTTTGCATGGAGTGGGTTTACGAGATTATCTCTAACTTGAGAAACGAATCCTATAACCCCCTCCCCAACAAAACTCAGCTAATACCTAAGAAAAACGGGAAAATGCGAAAACTCGGCTTCCCAAACGGAAAGGATAAACTTCTCCAAGAAGCGGTCAGAATTATCCTCGAATGCATTTATGAACCTACGTTCTCAGACTACTCCCACGGATTTCGTCCACGACGGAGCACCCATACAGCAATGGCTCAAATTGAAAACTGGCATGGTACATCATGGTTTATTGAGGGTGACATCTCCGCCTGTTTTGATGAAATCGACCACCGAATTCTTGAAGTTATTCTGCGCGAACGAATCGCTGACGAACGATTTATCCGTCTCATCAACAAGATGCTCCGCGCTGGATACTTTGACATGCAGCATGAATTTCATCGAACAAATTCCGGAGCACCACAAGGCTCAACCTGTAGTCCGATTCTCGCTAATGTCTATCTCGATAAACTAGATCGGTTCATGTCAGAAGTCGCAAAACGCGAAAACATTGGCAGGAAGCGTCGTAAAAGCAGTGCCTACACCCGCATCCAATACCAAATTCAAAAGCTCCGTAGTGGTGAATACTCCGCTGAAAATGGTGAGCAAATTCGTAAGTTGGTAAGAATCCGTAAATCTCAGCCCTCAGTAGATATGTTTGACCCGAAATTCAGACGCCTCCGCTATGTAAGATACGCTGATGACTTTCTAGTGGGGGTCACCGCCTCAATGCAATATTCTAAATCCGTGAGAGATGAAATTAAGCAGTTCCTGTTGGAAACCTTGCACCTCAGACTGAACATCGAAAAAACGAAGATCACCCATGCTCACAATGAATAGGCGTTCTTTCTAGGCTATTTATCCAAAGAGGCAATAAGGCTAGTCGAAACAAAGGCAATATTCGTATTAAAGCAAACATCAAGGGCATGATTCAGAAACTACACCAAAATGGTCTGTGTAACAGTGACGGGTTCCCAAATGGCATTACACAATTTATTCCACTCCCACCCGAAAAGATCATCAACTACGGGAACCAAGTCCTTCGCGGTCTAGTTAATCAGGCCGTAGGTTGTATTAATTTCTACAATTGCGACCGTATCCAGTACATCGTCCAATTTTCCGTAGCCAAAACCTTAGCTCGGAAATACGACATCAGCATGAAAAAGGTCTTCACAAAGTTCGGTTCATCAATTAGGGTTGACTATCTCAATAAGAACAATATGGAACGTAAAACTCAACTTGCACTATATCCCAATTTTCAAACGTAGACGTAACTACTTTTACACTCTACTGACTGCTTCAAAAACACCATTCAGCCCAATATACAATCCTCGTAACCCTACAAAACAACCCTGTACTCTTTGTGAAAGCATTAACAACATCTGTATGCTCCATCGTAAACCAGTGAATTTGATTTCACGCCCAAGCAAACCCATCATCGAGTATATGATCCAAATTAATCGCAGACAAATTCCCGTATGCAAGCTGTGCTATAACTCGCTTTAACTCTGCTATAACGAAAGCTTAATAGGAATGGAGAGCCGTATGCATCTAAAGATGCCCGTGCGGTTCGGGAAGGGGCGAATTCCAGTGGGATTCGCCTATTTCATCCACCTCGCAGTGGACACCCTTGCCTTAAGCTAATGGTTGGTCGCTACATACCCCCATAACGGACTTTCACCGTC
>NZ_AGAF01000209.1 GCF_000224515.1 Desulfosporosinus sp. OT
GATCAGCCTCCTACCCGATTGCGCCACGCATGATGATTAACTAAACATGCTGTTCAGATTAAGAAAAATAATATTGTATTGATTGTAAGGATCTAAAAAGGTGATGGAAGATTCATAACTCCGTATAATAAAACTACTTGTTATTACAAATAATAAGGCATCGTATAAATTAATAATCCTGAAAAAGGAGCGTGCTTTTTTTGTTGTCTACATTGATGAAGGTGAGTAAGCTGAAAATCAAAGACTCAATATTAGTTGGAATAATTGGCGGATTAATTGGGGTTACTTGTATGGATATCTCTAATATAATTCTATATCGAAATAGGAGAACGGAAGCTCTATATGGGCATTTAGCTGGGTCGATGATTATGAAACCAGCAAAATTAAAGAAAGGTAAAAATTTTTTTATTGGTCAGTTGTTTCATATGACGGTAGGTTCAGTGTTAGGTGTTGGGATGACAGAAATCTTAAAAAGATTTGGTAAGGACCACCATATTATTAAAGGCCTCTTCTTATCGGTGACTACATGGGGATTTTTATATAATTTTGGACAAAGAATGGGTTTTTATAGAACGAATCCTCGTTTAACCAAAAGTAGCTATACCGCAATTTGGCACCATCTCATCTATGGTTTGGCAACATCTCAGGCGATAGTAACCTTGGCTGATCCAAGTGTTTTTTCGCAAAAGGAATTCAGCAATGAAACCTCGAATTCAGCAAATCGGGCACTAAGTAGTAATATTCGTACTGTCTATTCAGATGTGAATCTTAATCCATCAGAAGCAACATCAAATTTAAATTAGATGGTTCAGATATCTGTATCCTAGCCATAGGCACATATGTATTGACAAGAAGGACATACCTATCTATACTTCGTTTATGACATATAGAGTCGAAAATATGAGAAAAAAGAGAAAAGGAGGTTAAATTTTACATTTAAGGTTATTTTGTGTTTTAGAATAAGGAGGAAATAAGAATGAGAAAAATGGCTTCAGTTCTCGTATCTGCATTATTAGTAGGTGCACTTGTTGTGTCCGGATGTGGAACCCAAACGCCAAATACCAGCACTACTGGGAGTAGTGGAAACGAAGATGTGATTAAAATTGGGGTCTTCGAACCAATGACCGGAGCAAATGCTGCCGGGGGGGCGTTAGAAGTTGAAGGTATTAAACTAGCTAATAAACTCTATCCAGAGGTTCTTGGTAAGAAAGTTGAATTAATAACAGTTGACAATAAATCAGATAAAGTCGAGGCAGCTAGCGCGGCTTCCCGGCTGGTAGAAAAAGAGAAAGTATCGGCAATCATTGGGAGTTGGGGAAGCTCACTTTCCATGGCCGCTGGAGATATTGTAAAGAATGCCAAAATCCCGACAGTAGCGGCATCCGCAACTAATCCACTCGTTACAAAGAATAATGACTTTTATTTCCGAGTTTGCTTTATTGATCCGTTTCAAGGGAAAGTAATGGCCAACTACGCCTTTAATAAACTGAACGCTAAAAAAGTGGCCATTGTTCAAGAAGTCTCCAGTGATTACTCTATTGGTCTCGCCAAATTCTTCACAGATTCGTTTAAAGAATTGACGGGAGACCAAAATGCGATTGTCGGTGTGGCTAACTATAATACAGGAGACCAAGATTTCTCCGCCCAATTAACCAACATAAAAGCAAAGAATCCTGATGTTATCTTTGCACCAGGTAACTTCACTGAATCAGCACTTCTTATTAAACAAGCTCGACAACTTGGCATTAAAGCACCGATCATTGGCGGAGATACATGGGAGACACCTGAATTTATAGATATCGGTAAAGATGCTGTTGAAGGCGCTGTCTTCTCGACCTTCTTTACTTCTGAGAAACCAATTACTCCAGAATCCGAGAAGTTCTTAGCGGAATACCGCAAAGAAAACCCTGATAAAGAGCCGGCTGCGGTCACTGCTTTGGGATATGATGCTTATATCGTAATTCTTGATGCTATCAAGAAAGCCAATTCCTCAGATGCTGTTAAAATCCAAGAACAACTTGCTAAAACAAAAGACTTCCCTGGAGCAGCTGGTATGATTACCCTTGACGAGAACGGGGATGCCGTTAAAGACGCGGTCATTAAGCAGGTTAAGAATGGTAAGTTCACTTATATGGATATTATCAAAGCCCAATAATAGTTGAGACTATACTTATTGGAGTAAATAGATAATCAATATCTACTCTTGGTTACCGATACGCTTTCCTTCGTTGTAAGGGGAGCGTATCTCTTATGAACTGATTTTGACAGGCTCTTTAAATCAATAATGAAGGACAATGAGGTGATAAACTAAGGTGATGAACTTAAGTACGTTTTTCCAGCATTTGACGAACGGAATCTCTTTAGGAAGTTTATACGCCTTGGTGGCTATCGGCTATACCATGGTTTACGGAACTCTACGTCTCATAAACTTTGCTCATGGCGATGTGTTTATGATGACAACATATTTTGCCTTTTATGGTGTCGCCACGTTTATGCTGCCTTGGTATGTTTCATTTATCTTGGCCATTATTTTAACTGCAGCTCTCGGAATGTTACTGGAAATAGGGGCATATCGTCCGCTCCGTGATGCACCGAAGATCTCGATCATGATCTCGGCGATCGGTGCGTCGTTTTTACTTGAAAACTTGGCGGTCGTGTTATTTGGCGGACGCCCTAAGGCTTTCCCGAGTGTCAAACTTTTAACCGATAGCATTCAGTGGGGAACAGTTTCTATTCAAAAATTGACGTTCGTTATTCCAATAGTCACTATCATATTCCTGGTGGGGCTTTTATACTTAATTAATCATACGAAAACAGGGATGGCTATGCGGGCGGTGGCTAAAGATTACGAAACAGCTGGGATCATGGGTGTGAATGTAAACAAGACGATTTCTCAAACCTTCGCAATTGGCTCGATGCTAGCTGCTGTAGGAGGGATTATGTGGGGACTTAAATTTCCCCAGATTGCCCCACTGATGGGTGTAATGCCGGGCCTTAAAGCCTTTATTGCGGCTGTTATCGGAGGAATTGGAAATATTAAAGGTGCTGTGATTGGCGGTTTTATTTTAGGAATTGGGGAAATAATGATTGTTGCCTTTCTCCCAAGTTTGAGTGGCTACAGAGATGCGTTTGCCTTCATCTTTCTGATTGTCATTCTGTTATTTAAGCCGACAGGAATTACCGGTGAGAAAATAGCGGAGAAGGTGTAACTATGAAACAAAAAAAGACACTGCTGACAGTTATCTCGATTGTTGTTCTTTTCTTAGGAGTTTATCTGGCCGATCAAAATCTTGATTCCTATAAGATGAGGATCTTAAATCTTTGCGCTATCTACGTTGTGCTTGGTTTGAGTATGAATTTAATTAATGGTTTTACCGGGCTCTTTTCTCTTGGACATGCTGGTTTTATGGCGGTAGGTGCCTATACTACGGCCATTCTCACGATGCCGGACGTTGTGAAGGGGCAAAATTTCTTCATGGTTCCGATGATGAAGCCTCTAGACACCATGCACGTGCCCTTTTTCCTAGCGCTTCTAATTGGAGGGATTTTTGCGGGCATTGTGGGTTATTTGATTGGTGCACCAGCTTTGAGGCTTCGAGGGGATTACCTGGCAATAGCGACCTTGGGTTTTGCAGAAATCATTCGGGTGGTTTTCACAAATATACAAAGTGTTACTAACGGGGCACTTGGGCTTAAGGGTATTCCAGAATCGTCCAATATTTGGTGGACCGTCGGGGTTGCTACGGTAACTGTACTTTTTATAGGCTCGCTCATTAACAGTAGTTATGGTCGGGCGTTTAAAGCCATTAGGGAAGATGAGATCGCGGCTGAAAGTATGGGAATTAGTCTCTTTAAGCATAAGGTCCTAGCTTTTACCATCGGAGCTTTTTTTGCGGGAGTTGGTGGTGGACTCTTAGGAAGCTTGATGGGAACTATTGATCCCCTGATGTTTCGTTTCTTCCTTACCTTCAACATTTTGCTTATTATCATTCTTGGAGGGATGGGGAGTATCACTGGAACTATTATTTCGGCGTTTATTATCACCATCGGGGGAGAGGCCCTACGTTTCCTTGATGAATCTATGACAATTGGTAACCTTGTTATTCCAGGCATTTCTGGTTTGCGAATGGTTGTTTTTTCAGCTCTGCTCATGATTGTCGTCCTTTTCTTTAATAGGGGAATTATGGGGACCAATGAATTCACCTGGGACAGGCTTTTTGCTAAGTTTGGCAAAAAACCTTTGGCCAAAGGAGGAAGCAAACAGTGAACCTATTAAAGGTTGAAAATGTCTCAATGATTTTTGGCGGGTTAACAGCAGTCAAGGAGTTTAACCTTGATTTAAACCAAGGAGAAATTGTTGCCTTGATTGGCCCAAACGGTGCAGGAAAAACAACGGCCTTTAACATGATTACTGGAGTATATAGACCTACAATCGGGCGGATTAGTTACAAAGGAAACGATATTACAGGGCAAAGGCCGGATCAGATTACTAAGCAAGGTATTGCGCGGACGTTTCAAAATATCCGCTTGTTTAAGGACCTGACTGTACTCGATAATGTCTTAATTGCTAATCATTTGCACCTTAAATCTAATTTTCTAGAAGCCACCTTTAAACTTCCTCGCTATCGTAGGGAGGAGAAAAGAATCTTGGAGAAGTCCCTTAGCCTACTGGAAAAGGTAGGGCTTGTGGATGCTCAGAATGAAAAATCCAGCTCGCTTCCTTATGGTAAGCAGAGGCGTTTGGAGATAGCTCGTGCCTTGGCTACGAATCCGGAGATTCTGCTTTTGGACGAGCCAGCTGCGGGAATGAATCCCAAGGAAACAGACGATTTGACTGAGTTTATTCGCCAAATTCGGGATGAGTTTCATTTATCTATTTTCATGATTGAACACCATATGCAAGTGGTCATGGGGATTTCTGATCGTATTTGTGTTTTCGATCATGGAGTCACAATTGCTGAAGGTAATCCTTATGAGATTCAAAATAACCAGAAGGTGATTGAAGCATACTTGGGGGTGGCGGAAGATTATGCTTAAAATCGAAAATTTGAGTGTCGCCTACGGTGGGATTGAAGCCTTAAAAGGAATCAGTTTGGAAGTCGAAGAAGGAAAAATTGTCACCTTGGTGGGAGCCAATGGTGCGGGGAAGAGCACTGTTCTGCGTTCAATTGTTGGTCTCGTTAAACCAAAAGAGGGCTCTATCACTTATCATGGGAAAAACTTACTGACAGAGAAACGTCATAACATCGTAAAAAATGGGATTACTTTAGTTCCAGAAGGGCGACGAGTTTTTCCGGATATGACGGTTTTGGAGAATCTGAAACTTGGGGCCTTTACCCGCAAGGATCATCAAGGAATTAAAGAAGACATTGAATGGGTTTATACCCTTTTTCCCAGGCTTAAAGAACGAGAATGGCAACTCGCAGGCACACTGTCCGGCGGTGAGCAGCAGATGCTGGCGGTGGGACGCGCGCTAATGTCACGTCCTAAACTGCTCATGATGGATGAACCATCTTTGGGGCTTGCTCCACTCATTGTCAAAGATATTTTTAATATTGTGCGGGAAATTCATCGCCAAGGGATGACTATTCTTTTGATTGAGCAGAATGCCAATGCTGCATTACACATTGCAGATGTGGGTTATGTTATTGAAACTGGGCGAATTATCCTTAAAGGAACTGGCAAAGAGTTATTGGCCAATGAAGATGTGAAAAAAGCCTATTTAGGTGAGAGTGTCACAATGCAGAAGGGCTAAGCTCGTTATCTGTTGAAATAGTGTTAGCACTCACAAGAGAAGATGCTATAGTTTGTGCATTAATTAAAGGTTACGCAGCTTAACGTCTGTCCTTATCTGGGACAGACGTTTTATTTTTTAGATAACGTTGGTGCTATTCATTGATGTAAACAATGACATAGCAAAGACCATGGGGACAATTTAGTAGACGATGTATTGAAAGAAAGCAGTCGGTTTTGGGAGGTTTTCGAAAATAAGGAAATCGGGCTTGAAGAGTTGAAATTCATAGGTTTGAGTGCTATTATTATATAAACCGTTGAAGGGGAAGTAAAACCGCAAGACCAACCTCACAGAGAGTCGAGTAGGCTGGAAGCTCGGCAGGTAACGGAGCGGGTAAATGGGCCCTGGAGGGTGGAGCGAAAAGGCTTGCTTAGGCTTTAGTAGCTACCAACGCAAAGCCAGCGTTATTGGGCAAAGGGTGTGTTGGCACTCTGCAGGAGAGGATGCATTTGTCTTTTGTGCATCAATTAAGGTGGTACCGCAGATTAACGTCTGTCCTTATCTAAGGACAGACGTGTTGTTTTTGCGCCACACTTCGTTCTATCATCATAAACGCAGATGAGTGGAACGTGCAGAGAAGGAACCCCGCAAATTATTAAATTTGAGGGAGGTTATTTATATGAAAGATTTGAGATTGGCGAGATTTTCTACTGAGCGAAGTACTATCGAGGTCAAGGGGGTAACCATAGGAGGAAAAGAGATTATCCTAATGGGTGGACCCTGTGCTGTGGAATCGAGTATCCAAATGAGTCACTCAGCTAGAACTGTAAAAAAGGCAGGAGGCAAGATCCTGCGGGGTGGGGTTTTTAAACCACGCACGTCACCCTATAGTTTTCAGGGCTTAGGTTTGGAAGGACTTAACTATTTGGTTCAAGCTGCTAGAGAAAATGACTTACTCTGTGTCACCGAAGTCATTGACGCATCAAGTTTAGATTTAGTGGGTGACAAGGTTGACCTTATTCAAATCGGTGCTCGGAATATGCAAAATTTTGAGCTTCTAAAGTTAGCTGGTACAATCAGTAAACCGATTATTTTGAAACGAGGATTGTCGGCAACTATAGAGGAGTGGTTGTTGGCTGCCGAATATATATTAGCTGCCGGTAATCCCCAAGTAATCCTTTGTGAACGAGGAATTCGCACATTTGAGCCCAGTACCAGAAATACCTTAGATCTAAGTGCTGTAGGAGTGGCTAAAGAACTTTCTCATCTGCCAGTTATTGTTGATCCAAGTCATGCAGCGGGCAGAAGAGATTTGATTTCCGCGTTATCTAAAGCCGCTATTGCAGGAGGTGCGGACGGCTTATTGATCGAAATGCACCCGAATCCTGCCGAGGCCACAAGTGATGGACCCCAGTCCTTGTACCCGGAACAATTTATCCAATTAGCTCGGGAGCTAGGAATAGTCGCCGGGTCAGTAAATAGAGTTTTTGCTTGTAGTGGACAGGAAGATGAGGATACCCTTGAATCCCTGCGCACTCAGATTGATAACATTGATCAAAGTATCATCGAATGTCTAGTGGCCCGCATGAAAATCGTCGGAAAAGTAGGAGATCAGAAACGCTTGGATCGGGTTAAAGACACCAACCGGGAAAAAGAAATTATTCAGCGCCTAGTTAACTTAGCTGAGGAATTACAACTTCCCCCTGAGCTAGTCAAAAAGATCTACCCTTTAATTTTTGAGTTCGGAGTTCAATCCCAAATCAAAAGTAAAGTTGCCCTAGATAAAGAATTAGACCTTTCGTGTTATCCCCTGGGAAGTAAATGATTTTCAGGTAGGTGCGCCACAGAAATCCTGATGTTTTTTTAGCTGAATGTGTTCAGTACCTTGCATTTGTCAAGCCTAGGTAGAAATATCCTAGGCTTTTCCATTTGTGAAGAGGTTTAATATCATATTTGCTCCAAAAACACATAGAATTGACAGAGGCTTACTCCCTTACTACGGAGGATGTCGAAGGAAACAAGGGGAAATGAATAAAGGGATGGAAATTAACACTCAAAATTTTTTGATTGTTCATTTTTTTAATATTATTTGCTTAATAAAGTTTTCTCAAAGAAGGTTTTTCAACATTATTCGCGAATTTATCCTTAAATGATCTTATTGAGGGCCATAATAAGGTAATAAAGTCGACGAAAGAGGTGAACTTGTGTGCGTTCGCTTAAGCATCAAATTCTCATACTCCTGCTATGTTCGCTTGTTTTACTAGCCGGTAGCTTCCTCGCGATCCTAGGTTGGTATATGAAAGATCGTGATGTAGCTGCCGCTATGATTAAAGCTAAAACAGATCTGGCAACATGTAGGGAAATTATAGATAAGACATATCCTGGCTCATGGTCAGTTCAGGACGGGAACCTATATAAAGGGACCATTAAAATCAGTCTTAATAATGATTTAGTGGATCATTTAGCCCTTCTAACAGGGGACACTGTGACCTTATTTTGTGGGGAGACGCGGGTAGCTACCACAGTGCTCGGCTCAAACGGCGAACGAGCGATAGGTACCAAGGTTGCCGCTAATGTAGCCCAGACAGTATTGCAAAATGGCCAGACTTATTTAGGCGAGGCTACGGTTGTTGGACAGCGATACCAAACAGGTTATGTCCCTTTACGAACATCGACAGGTAACATTATTGGGATCTTTTATGTAGGAATCTCCCATGCCTATGAGCAGGAAATTATCACAAGGTCTTTGATCACAATGGCTGAAATAGGACTAGCCTTAACTATCTTGGTAGCGCTTCTGACTTGGTTTTTCCTTCAGAAAGTTATCATCCACCCCTTGCACAATATCATGTTAGGAACTCGGGACGTAGCAACGGGACATCTTACTCAGAAGATCAAGGTTTCCGGCGCTAAGGAAATTGGGGAGCTGGAA
The DNA here is from genome assembly GCF_000224515.1 of Desulfosporosinus sp. OT. GTDB lineage: Bacteria > Bacillota > Desulfitobacteriia > Desulfitobacteriales > Desulfitobacteriaceae > Desulfosporosinus. Next base: position 8,667 of record NZ_AGAF01000209.1, read on the forward strand.
GATGCCTTCAACCAGATGGTAGAGCAGATCCAATCGCTGACAGGGGAAATTAGCCGGGCGACGACAAGCAGCAATAATAGCGATGATCCAACTGAAGGCGAAATTAATACAGCTACACAACCGATCGAGACTAATAAAGCAATAACTGAACTAACTATCAAAAATACGGTCCCTACAGATCAGCAGCCACGACCTGGACTGAATATGGCTTTGTGTATTGGCGAAGAAGGACTGCCCAAAGGCTTAAACCAATCCACTCTCGCTCAAATAGTACAGTTTCTACAAGCAACTCACCGTCCCCTCTCTGCTGAGGATGTCGCGGAAGGTGTTAAGCTGACTCGGGTCACAGTACGTCGCTACCTTGAATTTTTAGAACAAAGTGGACTATTAAAATCTGAACAGAAATACGGTACTGTCGGTCGACCGGTTAAGCTGTTTATCCCATTATAAAAGGCTCCCTTGGGGGCCTTTTTTTTATGCAACTTGGGTAGCCACCTCGCCAAGGCTGCAAGAAGGCTAAACGTGCGAAGACAGTGTCTGCAAGAAGGGTTAATAAGTGCAAAGACAGTGTTTTCGTGGGTGCCAGTCGAGTTTTTTTTATTTACTAAATATGCGCACCTATTTTTAATTTACTAAACTTTCTCAACATTTTATTTATTGACAAAATACTTTATTAATGTTCAAAAACACGACAGACAGAGCGAAGGAAGATAAACTAAGAGCATAAGAACCTTGCTTACGAGATCTTGAAATCGTGGGTTGCCGGTTGGCCAATGGTTAAGAAAGGAGGTAAGAATATTTGGCTTAAGATCTCATAAAGTGTAGCTATCCGAATACAACACAAAGTCCCTGCTTCAATATCCAAATTAGAAAGGAATGATAAATTTGGAAACAAATAATTATTCGACACCTTCAGAGATAACTTATACCACTATCCAGACAGGGATTAAAAAAGTAGGTATGAAATATTCAAATCAGTTTATACTTGCAATTTTAGCGGGAGCCTTTATTGCTTTCGCAGCTGAAGGATCAAATATGGCAGCTTTTAATTTATTTGCAAAGCCAGAAACTTATGGTCTCGGGAAAGCTTTAGCAGGTTCAATATTTGGAACAGGTCTTATGCTAGTTATTTTAGCAGGCGGAGAATTGTTCACTGGAAATACGATGATTTTGGGCGGAGTCTTAGATGGAAAAATCAAATTAAGTGCGATGCTTAAAAATTGGTTTTTTGTTTATAGCGGTAATTTTGTTGGTTCCGTCTTTCTCGCCTATATGATGGTGCATTCTGGATTATTCAACAGTGGTGCCAATGTCCTGGGTGGGATGACTATCAAAATAGCCTCCTATAAAGTAGGATTACCGTTTATGTCTGCTTTCTATTTAGGAATTATGTGTAACATGTTAGTCTGTCTGGCAGTTTGGATGGCCTACGGAGCAAAAGACATGGTAGGTAAAATATTTGCAATTTTCTTTCCGATTTGGCTGTTTATTACCTCTGGTTTTGAACACAGTGTCGCAAATATGTATTATATCCCAGCTGGAATATTGGCAAAAGCAAACCCAAGTTGGGTTGCTCAGTCCCATGTTGCCCCAGAAGTGCTTGCGAAATTAAACTGGGGAACCTTTATAACTAATAACTTAATTCCAGTGACCCTTGGAAACATTGTTGGGGGATCACTTTTTGTGGCTGGTGTCTATTGGTTTGTGTATATCAAAAATGTGTCGAAGAAAGAAAGTGTATCATCAAACCAGGCTAGACCAAGTGCTGCTAAATAAACCAAATGAAGCAATTGAATCAATTCAGCAAAAAAATCCTGTCCTTAATAAACAAGGACAGGATTTTTTGGAAATATTGGGACTTAATTTACAACATTAATCAATTTTCCTTGAATAAATGATTCAATATTAACAGCCATGAGCTTAATGAGTCTCTGTCTTGACTCAAAACGCCGCCATCCTATATGCGGAGTGAGAATGACATTTTCCATGTAAAACAAAGGGTTAGTCGGTTCCGGTGGTTCTTGCTCTTGAACATCAAGTGCTGCACCAGCAATTTTCCCGTTTTGTAGGGCTTCGATTATATCAGTTTCTTTTATTATTGATCCCCTGGAGGTGTTGATGATAAATGCTGAAGGTTTCATCAGATTCAGCCGGTCCTTATCGATAAGGTGTAATGTATCGGCGGTGAGAGGGCAGTGGAGGGTGACAAAATCACTTTGTTTGAGTAAGTCGTCTAGCGAGACAAAGCGTACGTTGGGGTTATCCAATGGTTTCGGAGTTCGACTATAGATGAGAATATTCATTCCCAGAGCCAGAGCGATTTTTATGACCGCCTGTCCAATAGCGCCGCCTCCACCAATGACTCCTAGTGTTTTGTTCTGTAACTCGAAATGGGGAAAATCTACATGTTTGTTAAAATCATCAAAGTTTTTCTGTTTAATCATCATCTGTCTCTGGATCAACGAAGAGCTGAAATTTAAGATGTAGGTAATCACTAGATGAGCAACGGCTTCAGTGCTGTAGCTAGGTACGTTGCAGACGGTAATATTCTTTTCTCTTGCGGCAACAATGTCGATATTGTTATAACCTGTTCCAGCTTCGCAGATCAGTTTAACTGAGGGAGGAAATTGGGAGATCAAATCCCTACTTAGAGGTAATTCTTTCGTGATGATAATACTTTGATCTTTAACTCGTTCTAAAATTTCTTTATCGCTACTTTCCTCGTAGTTTGTAAAAGTAGTGAGTTTGGTTATCGATGAAAAATCGAGTCGGTTGTCAAAGTTAAGTTTTGCAGAATTAAGAAATACGGTGTTTTGCATATGTTCCCCCTAAAGTTTAAAATTTTCTATAAACACTAAATATTATAGTTCTATCCTAGCTGATGGTCAACTCATAAGACCAGTTTGCAAGTAGTTGATCACGGTAAATGGTGGCTGCCTTGGTTGACTAATAGTAAAATTAAGGCCACTCTTATGTGGCCCGAAGAAATTAGTTATCAATTTTAGTCTTCAACTTTGCAAGTGGAGATCCCTAAAAGCGAACTAATTGGGCAATAACGAATTGCCCCGGTGATAATTGGGAGTAACCCAATTATGCCCCACCAACTCTTATAGTACAGACCTAATAGCAGGATAATTGCTCCAACTGAAATCCTAATAATCCGCTCAGTTCTCCCAATGTTACATTTCATTGAAATACCCCCTCTAATTAGTTTGCCCATCAAACCTACTCCTGTGATGCCTTTGACGCTCTCCAAGAGGCGGCGTACTGTTCAAACGTTCTTTGAACAGTTTCACCGATTTTTTTATAAGCTCCGTCATTCAAGTTTGCCAGAGATGTGCGAATTGACCACTTTGGGCCTTCGAACCCGCCGCCATTTAGAAGTACGATTGAAGATTCTTCAGCTAAACGAAATAAGATGTCTATGGGTTCATAGTTGGCTTGTAAATACTGAACGAATTCGTCGCCGTACTTTATCTTTGCCCAAATTAATAAATCAATTTGACTGTAGTAGGCGGCGTCATAAGTATCCTTACGCAGCTCGAGCCCGAAACCTTCGTACAATAATTTTTGTCGTTGGTGACAAATTCCTTGTGTCAACTTCTTATAACGGTTCTCCTTGTCAAGTAGGCCGAAAAGTGCAAAAAGCGCCATTTGTACTTGCTGAGGTGTTGATAAACCCGCCGTATGATTAAGTGCGACTTGACGACTGTCTGCCACCATCCGATCAATAAAACGAATTTGGTTGGGATGCAAGGTTATTGTTCCATAGCGTTCTGCCAAAGCTTCCACTTTTTCGCGCGGCAGTTCTCTCAATAATTGATCAAATACATTGTCTTGGTGCACAGCAATAACTCCTAAACGCCAACCCGTAGCTCCAAAATACTTGGAGAAGGAGTAAACCCCGAGTGTATTAAATGGCAACTCAGCCATGAGTGAACGAAAATTATCTACAAATGTGCCATACACATCATCAGTGATGACCATTATTTTCGGATTATGGTTCTTGACTACTTCTACTAAACGTTGCTTCGACGAGTCTTTTATGGCTACAGAGGGTGGGTTGCTTGGGTTAACAACAAAAAGAGCTTTGATGCTGGGATCCGCTAATTTATCAATCTCTGAGTTTGGATATTGCCAAGTGCGGCTACCTCCCTCATCCATTTCTAAAGCATAAATCTCAATAACCTCAAATTGATAACGAGATAAATGAGGAATCTCAAGATAAGGGGTAAAGGTTGGTACCATAAGTGCAATCGTATCCCCCTTGGAAAGCAAATTATTTGCTATCAGGGAGTCAAAAATGTAACACATGGCTGCAGTGCCGCCCTCAACAGCGAATAAGTCGTATTTGCCAGGGGGAGAAACTTTATTACACATTTCCTGAATGAGATACTCGTGGACAACCTGCTCTAAGTGTACGAGCATTCGATCCGGCACAGGGTAGTTATCTCCGACAATTCCATCGACAAGTTCATATACCCAAGCATCTGGGTTGAACCCTAGCTTGAACGTCCCATAATCAAGGATAGCGCTGAGAAAGCCGACTCCGGGTGCGTCGTGATGTTTTTCAGTGTAAGCCTTTAGCCGAGCCGAGATGCCTTCTTTTTTAGGCATACCAGCCAGATCGCTATCTTTCCATATTTGGCGCGATTCCTCCATGGCAAAGTGGCCCAAAGTAAAGAACGCCTCGCGTGGTGTTGCTGCAATCCAGTTGGGGTTGCCTCTTCCGGCATTGAGCATTGACCAAATGCTATGATCGCCTCGATCATGAGCTAGACTAATTAATTTGTCCTTAAGTTCAAAAGGACTAAGTTGTTCGTACGTTCGTTCAATTTCTCTGCGAAGCGTATTGTCGTTATTAATGGTAATCATGCCTCCTTGAATTTGGTGAGCCATTTCGTTCTGAAACCAATATATGTTGAGCCGACCTAGTTAGGTATAAGCAAAGCGCTTAAAGGTACTCTGCGCTGTACATGATACATTTATACACCCGTAATTAAGTCAGTTAGTCAGCATGGGTATGGTGAATCAGGATTTTTCACAAGCTAGGAATAAGGTCTGACAAATATTGCTGCAGCCTGTTTCTACGTAAATTGAAACTTCTTTCACGAGGATAGGAGGAATTTATGGGACTTTGCCGAAAGTAAAAGGGTTAAAGGAAAATAAAGAGGGATGTTTATTAGTAAAGGCTAGCTTGATTGATTAGGTAAAAGAAGTATAAAATGAAAGTAATAGAGCATGAAAGGTGTGAACTAGGAGATGCCACTTAAGCCAATGCGTATCTATTCTGAACAGTGGAGTCCATCGGAGGAACAGATTAAAAGTTTATTTCCAATTAATGACATCATATCTGAAGTTGGAAAGGATCCTGGGATAAAGGTCTTTACTGATGATGAAATAAGATTAAAGTTTCCCGCTCAATATAATATCTCTGTGCAAGCTCGAGCATATAATCAGTCTTTAGTTGAGCTTTTACATGAGTATTATGAAGATTATAGATACAAACCGGAGCTTGCGGAGTTATTAGGAGTACAATTACCGCAAATCATGTGGGTTGATACGTTAGGTCTTGAAGAAAACTTAATTAGTCTTCATATAACTAAGCTTAACAAGCAAGAGGTTTTTATTAATGATATTATTTTAGTGAAAAATATCGAGTTCGACTCATTAAGCGATGGCATCCTTGATGAGGTACTTAATAATTTGCGGAGGTTTGCTAAAGATCAGGGGGCTAAATACTTGTCTGGTTATGCAGCGAATAAAAGTACTTTAGAGCTATTTAAGGCTAAAGGGTTCAAAGAAGATAAGCGCGAGGGAATGGGTAATGATTATCTCTGGGGAATTGCAGTAGTGATGGGCGAACAGCTGCCTTTCTATGTTGAGCTGTAATTCTCATGACAAATAAAATGACGATCTACTCAGATTTCTTATGACCCTTCTGTATGATTGGGAAAGTCCCACTTGACCAGTTGGCCAAGGATAAAAATTTAATTTTAGAATGGAAAGCCTTTGAACTTAGACCAGAAGGTTTGGAAATCCCTCCAAAACCAGCTGAGTATTTGGCCCGAGCAAAAGCGGGTATCGAAAATTTGAGTCGAAAATATGGACTCCACATGACCTTTAATGAGAAGAGTAAACACTCTAGGTTAGCTTTAGAAGGAGCTAAATTCGCTGAGGAACACGGACTCGGAAACGAATATCATGACGCAGTTTTTGCAGCGCAATTTCAAGAACAAAAAAACATCAATGACTTAAATATTTTGACTGATTTAGCTCTCCAGATAGGGCTAGATCAGGAGAAATTCTTGGAGGCTCTCATTTCTCGAAAGTATAAACAAGCTGTATCTCTGGATGAAGAAGAAGCTGACCAGTTGGGCATTCAAATGGTTCCCTGTTTTATTGTAGAAGGTCGCAAGGCTTTTGGCGCTCAAAGCTATGAAGCACTGGAGAAACTTCTCCAAGGGCAAGAACCTCACAAGCTAACCCTGGGATAATACATCTCTCGATTTGACTATAATGAATATTCTGATGTTAAAGACTACCATCATTTAACATTCTGTTATATTATTGATGTATAAACACATTTTTCAGGTGTAAGAGTAGAGGAGGTATTTAGAAATGGAATTGACCGATGCACAGAAGAAATCTTTAAAAGGGCAGGGCTATATCGCCTACAAAGATGGCGTGCATTTTTCTTGTCGGGTTGTAATTCCGGCAGGTAGAATGAATGCCCAACAAGCGCGCAAGATCACGGATGTCTGTGAGAAATATGGAAAAGGTTCTTTTAGTCTAACACAGAGACTGAATGTCGAAATTCCTTGGATCCAGTATCAGGACTTGGATAATGTCAAACGAGAGCTTATGGAAGTGGGCTTATCTATTGGCGGCACAGGGATGAGACCAAGACCTGCACTTGCCTGTAAGGGGAGCGTCTGTCAGATGAGCTTCTTTGATACAGAAGAGGTTGCTAAAATGATCGATGAGCGATTTTATAAAGGACAATACGATCAAGCGCTGCCTAATAAGCTGAGAATTATCGTTAGTGGATGTGGCAATGGTTGTTCAAAGCCTCGCCTCGGGTGTATAGGTTTACAAGGCAGAAAATCAGACCAAGTCGCAATCTCTCTAGGGGGAAAATTTGGCAAAGAGCAATCGATTGGAAGAGAATTGCCTGGCTTGTATTCAATAAATGAGGCTTTGGATATTTGTGAAAAAGCAATAGCTTATTATCGAGAAAACGGCATACAGGGTGAACGACTCGCCAAAACTATTGAAAGAATCGGTTTTGAAACAGTAGGGAGCGCTCTCACTGGTCTAGCTCTTTCAGAATTCAACAATCTTTAAAAACAGAAGAGCTGATAACTCTTCGCTGTTGGCTCTCTGTACATATCAAAATAAAACTATCAAATAAAAACTAGGGGTTTAAATTCTTGTCGGGCAAGGATTTTCGCACCTAGTTTTGTCTATCGAGCGGCTGTACAAAAAATGTTGATCAAAAGAAAAATATAAGTTTGGTTATATTATACAAGGGAGTAGGATAGTGAATTTAGATAAAGACGCAAAAAATACAACTAGTTTAATTCCTGGAAAACAGCAATCAGAACTACGGGTCCTTGTGATGACCGCGGTGGCGGCTGAGCGGGACGCAGTCTTGCGTGGTCTAAACCACGATCCAAGGTTTGATGTTTTGGTGGCAGGTGTTGGTTCAGTCGTTGCAGCAGTTAACACGGCCAGGGCGTTAGCTTCTAACGAATATAGTTTGGTAATTAGTGCTGGTATTGGTGGAGGTTTTTCTGGCAGAGCTGAGGTGGGTTCGCTCGTAGTGGCGAGCCAGATTGTCGTTGCCGACTTGGGAGCGGAGACCGCAGAAGGGTTTGCTAGTGTGGATGAATTAGGTTTTGGCTGCAGTCATGTCCAGATTGAGGCTAGCCTATTGGACCGCGTTTCTAGGGCACTGTTAGCAGCTAAGCTGCCCGTTATCACTGGACCGGTGCTCACGGTATCAACGGTTACAGGTACGGCTGCGAGCGCAGATGAGCTGGCTGCAAGAATACCAGGAGCCGCTGCAGAAGCTATGGAAGGTTATGGTGTCGGATTCGCGGCGTTTGATCGCAGTTTACCAGTCCTAGAGATTCGAGCAATCTCGAACATGGTTGGTCCTCGTCAGCGGTCTTCATGGCGAATCAAGGAGGCTTTAGACATTTTAGAAGCAGCTAGCTCAGTATTGATGGAGGTTTTGTGATGAATATTACCATCTCTCCCTGTCCCAACGACACGTTTGTTTTTCACGCCTGGGTACACGGATTAATACCAGGTGCCCCAAAGATTAAAGTAACCTATGCTGATATTGATATCACGAATAGTTTGGCAGCTGGATCCAATGGGCCGGATGTCGTTAAGATTTCGTATGCGGCTCTACCTTGGGTATTGTCGGAGTACGCCCTGTTGCCATGTGGCGGTGCCTTGGGTAAAGGCTGCGGACCATTGGTGCTAACCTCTACTAGAGAAACTGGTAACAATGATCCGGCAAGGCTATCAAGCAGACGGGTGGCGGTTCCGAGTGAACGATCAACCGCCTATTTGCTTTTTCGGTTATGGGCGGCTCAGCATGTTCCGGGGGGAGTGGGTGAGATTGTTGTCTTACCATTCCATGAGATTATGCCCGCGGTGCGTGACGGCTTAGTTGATGCTGGGCTTGTGATCCACGAGGCCCGTTTTACCTATCCCTCGTATGGGCTAACCCTCATGGCTGATCTAGGTAGTTGGTGGGAGCAAGATACTAACCTACCCATCCCGCTAGGTGCGATTGTGGCTCGTAGGTCACTGGATCTTTCGGCAATCACTGGCTGGATTCAGGCGTCCGTCAAATACGCCTGGGCACACCCAGAGGAGTCAAAAGAGTATATACTCCACCATAGCCAAGAGTTGTCCCCAGAAGTAACCAAAGCCCACATTAAGCTTTACGTTAACGAGTTTACTGAGAATATCGGTGAGATAGGTTATCAGGCGGTTGCCTCCTTGCTAAGTAGAGCTGCGCAAGAAGGTCTGGTACCAAAGGTGGATTTAGCGGCCCTATATTTATAAGTGAGATATAATTATAGCCAGCTGCTCCGGATATTTTATCCGATGAGCATATTTAACAATTGTTATATAGAGAAATAAGGTTGGAACCGAATACTCCAGTCTTGTTTCTAAGTAAAAATACGATAGGGGGAACAATTTGATCAAGAATTTGTATCTCGTCAGACATGGTGAGGCAGAGCACCTGATAGGTAAGGGGTTAACTGGGGGATGGACGGACTCCTCTTTAACAAAAAAAGGAAGAACACAAGCCCACGAAACAGGAAAAAGTATTTTGAACTTTTTGGGGAAAATTGATGTTGGATTTTACTGTAGTGATCTGTGCAGAGCAAACGATTCGGCAGAGATTATCGGTAGTTATATAGACAAAAAGCCAGTAGCATTAATCGAATTGCGGGAACAGAATAATGGTAACGCAGCAAATCTTAGCACTGAAGAAGCCCAAAAAATATCTTCTCCGATTTCAGAACCTATAATGGATTGGATACATTATCCGAATGCTGAAAGTTGGAGAAGTTTTAATAATAGAGTATTTAAGTTTATGAATGTAATTGAACAAGAATCTATGGAGACCGTGCTTATTGTATCTCACAGAAGAATAATTTTAGCAATAATTCATTGGTGGTTGGAATTCTCCGAAGACTATATTAAGAAAGTATCATTTGATATCGAACCTAGTAGTATTACCTATCTCAGGATTAATAAATGGGGAGAAAAAACAATCTCCAAGCTAAATGATATTGCTCACCTAACGGATATAAAATTATAAGATTAAAGGTAGCGGGTTTCACTGACCACCTTTTTTATGGAATGAATATAAACAAGCTCCGCCTATTTCAGGGGGGCTTGTTTGATTTGTGCCTTATTTAATCGCTTTACAATTTATAACATTTATAGTATAGTGCATTACAGTACTAATGTACAAGTGTGGAAATGCCAGGAGGTGGAATTATGATCCTAAATAACAAAAGTATGAAACCCATATATGTACAGATTGCCGAATGGCTGGAAGTAGAAATACTTAATGATCACATCAAGGAAGAAGAACGAATCTTCTCGCAGTATCAGCTAGCGGATATGTTTACTATAAACCCCTCAACAGCTGCTAAAGGGCTAAATATTCTAGCTGACGAGAACATTGTTTATAAAAAACGTGGCCTAGGTATGTTTGTGTCACCCAATGCCAAGCATTATATCTTAAGTAAGCGCAGAAATCAGATTTTAGGGCAAATGATTGAAGCGTTAGTTATGGAAGCAAAACGGTTAGATGTGCGCGAAAGCGAGCTTATTAGGATGATCCAACAAGCAAGAGCAGAAAGTGAGGAAAAATAGAGATGAGTACAATTCAAGCCAGAGATGTTACAAAGTCCTACGGCAAGATTAAGGCTATAGATCATTTATCCTTTGATATAGAAGAAAACAAAATAACGGGCTTAATAGGAAGAAATGGTGCAGGAAAAACAACTTTGTTAAAGATGATTGCGGGATATATAAGGCCAACAAGTGGTGAGCTCATGGTCCATTCCCGAAATCCGTTCAACAGTTTGGAAGTTTCAGCAAAGACAATTTTTATCGATGATAATATGACATTTTCCAATTCACTGACACTCAAGGATATATTAACAGAGGTGTCTCACTTTTATACCGATTGGAATAGCGACCTGGCAAGTGGCTTATTTGACTATTTTTCATTGAATCCGAAACAACCGCACAGTAATTTATCGAAGGGAACAAAAAGTACATTTAATAACATTCTTGGTCTGGCCTCACGCTGCCCGCTTACTATTTTCGATGAGCCAACAACAGGTATGGATTCGGCAGTAAGAAAGGATTTTTATAAAGCCTTGCTGAAAGACTATATCGAATACCCCCGAACGATCATTCTATCAAGTCATTTATTAAATGAACTTGAAGAAATATTGGAGGATATTCTCTTGATCAATCAAGGTACAAAGCGATTACATCTTCCGGCGATTGAGTTAAGGGAATTTGCAGTTGGAATTAGGGGAAATACGCAAGTCGTGCTGAATTTGGTAGAAGGTAAGGAAATTCTCTATCGAGAAGAATTTTCTAAAGGCAGCTTATACGTTGTTTTAAAAAAGGAGTTATTGCGAGATCAGTTTGAACAAGTAAAGCAAAGTAACTTAGAAGTTGTCCCGGTTTCAACGGATGATCTGTGCGTTTACTTAACGGCAAAAACAAATGGGGGGATTGAGGATGTCTTCAAAAGAAGTTAACCTGCTATCAATTTCGTGTAAACAATATTTTTACAAACTAAAAGCTTATTCTTTTTTGGTCCATAGTCTTATTATTGTACAACTGATCGCGCTGCTTTTCTCTATGGGTGGAGTGTTTAACATGTCGAGTGGTAATGGAGAATTATCTGTTTCGGTGAAGAGCTATAATTCGAATATAGTTATAGTATTCTCGCTTTTGTGGATCATGTTTATAGCCGTACAGCTAATCTCCAGGCCGTATAAAAAGATGGAATTTCCTCTGGTCACAAATAGACTGTCAGGGAATTTATCAAACATAGGTTTTTTGGTGACAGGCTGCCTTTTCGGAGGTATTACTTCATCACTTGTCGGTGTGCTTCTAAGGCTTATAACCTATTTTATGTTTGACAGGTCGCAAGTTGTTTTTAACAGATTTTTCTTATCCGATCTGTTGCTTGGTATATTCGTCGCAATTTTATATATGCTCCTATTCTCTGCACTCGGTTATTTTATAGGGGTGTTAGCTCAGTTGAATGTCTCTTTTGTCATAATCATTCCAGCGGTAATTCTGGGAGTATTAAGAGTTTATAATGATTTTTCCCAATCCGTATTTAAGTTTTTTGCTTTTGAAGTTTCATTAATCATGTTTGTACTAAAAGTAATAATTACTTCAACTATTTTATTTAGCTTTAGTATATTTCTTTCAAACAGAAAGGAGGTTAGTAAATGACAACAATAGTTTCAGCACAGCTATCGCTTATTGTCATAATTATTATAGCAATAGCATTTATTGTTCCGAAAATAGGATCTAAGCTTGCCTGGATATCATGGAAAGGAAGTTTAATGATATCAGGTTTATATCTTGGAATTCTCCTTATGCTAGTTCCGCTATTATTTTTGTTGCCAAAAGCAAACTTGACCCAAAATGATGAAAATAGGGACCGAGCAGTGAAGTTATCACAGAATACAATCTCTGACTTGTATCGTCATGATTTGCCCGCTGAGAAAGATTTGGATAAAATACCAGGACTTTACAGAAATAGCAGTCATAACTTTAAAGTCGATAGCGAGAAACTGTTCTTTAATGTACCAGCTAATATAGGTTTGTATCCGATTTTGGTCGCCAGAAAGAACGTTGATGACGGACAAATTGATGTTAGCACTTACGTTGCAACTCAATTTATAAAAGACATTGATTATACAAAGTTTGTTTTACCCCCTATTATTGCATATCACGACGGGACGTTGTCTTTTAAAGCCACTCACCAGTCATTAAAATTTATCCAAGGTACTGCTGATTTTACGGTCAATCAATTCAGAAATCAAAATGCAGGCGGCACGAATGGGTTGTCAACAAGTTTTGGAGATAGGATTGTATATATACGTGTTCCCCAAAGTTTAGAAATTGATAATGAAACAAAAACAAACAGTAATGTTCAGATGATTAGCAGCGATTGAGTACTGCATGGACTTGAAACTCGAATAATGAGTGTTGCTTCATGAGGAGGATGTTAAGTGAATCAAGGGCAAACGAGCAGAACTACTGAACCACTTCATATCGGTTTGTTAGTGATTTTTGCGTTAACTCTCATTTGGTCTGTCATTAATCCTAAGGATTTGTTTACTTGGTTTCTAGAAGTTTTTCCAGCCCTTATCGGGTTGGCAGTTATTCTCCTTACGTATCATCGATTTCGGTTGACTAACTTAGTTTATGTTTTGGTATTAGTGCACGCTTTGATTCTTGTGATCGGCGGCCATTACACCTATGCCGAAATGCCCTTTTTTAATTGGCTGCGAGATAATTTTCACCTTGCCAGGAATTATTATGATCGCTTGGGCCATTTTGCCCAGGGGTTTGTGCCGGCAATTATTTGTCGAGAAGTATTATTGCGCAAGTCTCCATTAAAGAGAGGGAAACTTTTTTCATTCCTTGTAATTTGCATTTGTCTAGCGATTAGCGCTTCGTACGAATTAATTGAGTGGGGTGTAGCGGAGGCTACAGGGAGTGCTGCCGATGCTTTTCTAGGCACACAAGGGGATGTATGGGATACACAATGGGATATGTTTATGGCTTTGTGTGGTGCTGTTATTTCGCTTGTATCGCTTGGGAATTTTCATGATTCCGTTCTGAAACAAATGCGATGAGATCATTGAACCATTTTTCAATAGACAATTGCAGAATAGTTGGTTAAAATGGATACTGTAGATAATCTGTGAGTTGTTTCACAGGTTTAGTAGTAAGGCAGACAGGTAGTTCGACCAATTTGAATAATAAAACTTATGAGCATGGAAGGATGGTAGAATGACGATTAAGTGATTTGATTTATCAGCTATCCTTTTTGTGGTAGCTTTTTTTTGTACTATTTAGAAAGTCAAGGGCAACTAGGCAGCCGCCTGCGCAAAGCTGCAAGAAGGATAATTCGTGCGAAGACAGTGTCTTCGGGCGCCAGTCAAGTTTTCTTTATACCTGACAATCCTTGGTCAGCCCTTGATGGCTTGCGCTAGTACAATAAGGTTGCCGCCTTCGCTAGGGATGCAAGAAGGGCTAATACGTGCGAAGACAGTGTCTGCAAGAAGAGTTAATACGTGCGAAGACAGTGTCTTTGTGTGTGGGTGTGGGTGTGGGTGCTGGCTAAGTTTCTACATCTCTTATTTATGGTTACTTGAAGTAGCAGTTGAAGAAAGGTTGGTTAATTGTGATCTGGAATATTGAGCAAGAATGTATGAATCGCAGTAAGCTGGAAGAATTGCAACTAGAACGCTTGAAGTGGACGGTTAACAGGGTATACAACAAGGTGCCGCATTATAGAGCTAAGTTTGAAGAACTAGGGATTAGACCTGAGGACATCAAATCCTTAGCCGACATAAAGCGTTTGCCCTTCACTACGAAGGATGACTTAAGGAGCAACTACCCTTTTGGGCTCTTCGCTGTTCCTCAGAGGGAAGTGGTTCGCGTCCATGCCTCTTCCGGTACCACTGGCCGACCAGTGGTCGTTGGCTATACGGGTAACGATCTCAATACCTGGACCGATCTGACAGCTCGGATGGTCACGCTGGCCGGAGTCACCTCCGACGACGTTGCTCAGATTGCTTTTAATTACGGTCTTTTCACCGGAGGGTTTGGTCTACATTATGGGTTGGAAAGAGCTGGCGCCCTTGTTGTTCCTGTCTCTGGTGGGAATACCGAACGTCAGATCATGTTAATGCAGGATTTTGGTACTACTGTGCTTATCGCTACTCCGAGCTATTCACTTTATATCGCTGAAGCTGCTGAGAAGATGGGCATAGATATCTCTTCTTTGAAGCTTAAGATCGGGCTCTTCGGGGGTGAACCCTGGACTGAAGAAATGCGTAAGGAAATTGAATCCAGGCTCAATATTATTGCCACGGATAACTATGGTCTAAGTGAGGTAATGGGTCCTGGTGTCGCTGGGGAATGTGTATATAAGTGTGGTCATCATATTGCTGAGGACCACTTTATTATAGAGACGATCGATCCCGAGACAGGTGAAGCGCTGGAACCCGGCCAAGAAGGGGAACTGGTATTCACTTCTCTGACCAAGGAAGCTTTTCCGGTGATCCGGTTTCGGACCAAAGACATCTCTTGTATTACCCAGGAGCCCTGCCAGTGTGGTCGGACCACAGCACGTATGCGCAAGGTCGTTGGTCGCACGGATGATATGTTGATCATTCGCGGTGTCAATGTCTTTCCTTCCCAGATTGAAAGCGTTCTCATGAATATCGAGGGCATAGGTCCTCATTATTTAATCAACGTCCACAGGCGCAATTATCTGGATGAACTGGAGGTAGTGGTTGAGCTCACCCGTGAAGATCTGCTCGAACCTTATTCCCGGCTAGAAGACTTTAAGGGTTACATCCGGCAGAAGCTTCACGGTGTTCTCTCTATCAACGTTCGTTTGAAGATCGTCCAACCTGGAACTCTGGAACGGAGCGCCGGTAAAGCAAAGCGGGTCTTCGATTACCGCCACCAGCTTGCCGAATAGGACATTATTCAGCATCAATTCCTCATTTTTATTATTTAATTTTTGATTTTATAAAGGTGGAAACTAGATGTCAGTTAATTCACTTCTACTAACATTGATTCCTATTGCCGTTATAATATTGATGCTCGTTGTTTGGAAAAAGCCTGCAGATATAAGTGGCATCGTAGGATGGATTGCAGTTTCTGTTATAGCATTTTTATTTTTCCAAACGAGTGGTGAAGTAATCCTCAGGTCTACCATAGCTGGAGGAGTAAAGTCTTTTGCTGTTTCTTTAGTGGTTGCCACGTCTTTGTTACAGATGGCTTATATGGAGAAGACAGGAGCACTGAAGAGAGTTATTATTTTAATTAAAACGATCGCCAGTGATAATAGGGCCGTACAAATTATGCTTATCAATATTGGTTTCGGCACGCTTATGGTATCAGTTGGAGCTACCCCTGTCTCCCTACTTCCGCCTATTATGCTGGCCCTGGGTTATTCAACTTACGTTTCTATTGCCCTTCCGTGTATTGGCTATGATGCTCTCTGCACCTACGCTTTGTTGGGAGCACCTGTAGTTGTTTTCGTGGACATGGCCAATTCATTTCTCGGCAAGGGTCATGAAATTAGTTTATCTCAGGCGGGCAGCGTGTTTTTTATGTTCCTACCGGTTGTCTCCACATTAATCGGTTTTTGCATGCTCTGGATTGTTGGAAAGTGGCAGGGCATCAAAGACGGTTGGCTTCCTTGTGCGATTACTGGAGCGGTCATCACAATTGTCTCCTATTATACAAACAAAGTAGATAGACTAGTGGTTCTAACCGGTATCATGTGCGGTGCTGCAGTTATTATTGCTATGGTACTTTATCTAATGGCTACGGGAAAAAGGGTAATCGATAAAAGTAGCTTAACTGTTGAGGAACTGAATTATGAAAAAACATATCCTCTCTGGAAAGCTTTAACACCGTGGGTCCTTCTTATTGTCCTAATACTTCTCCTTAACGTTCCTACAGATATGTTTAATTTTCTTTACAGGAAGGTTACCCTTCCAATCGTCGGTCTGTCTGCTGACGGTAAACCGATAATGACAAGAGCATTATGGAATGCCTATACGTGGATTTTGGTGAGCACCATTCTTTCTATGGTCTTCATAAAACCGACGTCTTCCCAATTGAAAGAAACCTTTAGGTTGTGGTGGAAGAGGGCTCCTAGGCCAGTTTTTGCTGTGGCTATTTTCTTTAGCATAGGGGAGATTATGAATATGTCCGGCTATAATATTGTCACAAAAAAGTTTGTTGTGGCCAGCATGGTGCAGGTTTTGGCGGATTTTTCGTCCCAGATCTTTAGTAACGCTTACGGTTCAGTAGTTACTTTCATTGGTCTATTGGGAGGATTTATAACAGGCAGTGAAGCTTCTACAATAGCAATGTTCTCAATTTATACAATGAAGACTGCAAATCTGCTTCATATGGGACTAAAAGAAATGCTTATAGTAACTGCAGGATTGGCCTTTGGTGGTGGTCTAGCGAGCGTCATATCTCCGGCAAAATTACAGAACGCTGCAGCAGCAATCGATAAAATGGGTGAAGAGACTAAGGTAATAAGAATTGCCTTTGTATTTTCATTAATATTAACAGCAGTAACATCCGCTTTGGTTGTCGTGTTATTGAAGATTTATGCGGTTTGAAAAACAGCGCACTACATAGCTTAACGCTATGAACGAAAATCTAGACGCAATTTAGGGAATAGCTTTTTGAAGCAAAAAACGGTCCGTTATCCATGCGATGGATAATGGACTTTTTTATTAAATAAAACCTTTCACGAAAAGCGGAATCGACCCCCCAAGGAAGAAATTGGAATTAACAATTATGGGAACTGGTAGTCTGGCAAAGGATAAACACGAGAACTGTCCTAAGAAGTCAAAAAAGCCTATAATAACTGTAGAGCCTGAAGAGAAATCGAAACTGTGGCGGCACACGTTGAATTGAAGGAGGCCCTAATGATTATTAAGTCTTATAACAAATTAAATAAAAAGGCTATTAATGAAGTTCTTAACCTCGAAAAGGTTTGCCAAGAACATGACAAGCTTAAAGGAAGCGTATTCTTAGATACTTCTTTGAATTTTGATCAGAGTATTAAGAGTACATTTCTCCTATATGAAAATCGTGAGCTAATAAGTATCTTATCCATGTTTATCCCCACACAAGAGGAAGCTGAAATATCAGCATTTACTTTGCCTGAGTACAGGCGTAATGGCTACTTTAAAGCATTGTTAGATAAAGCAGTCGAAGAACTAAGGAAACTCGATATTCAAAATATATTGTTTGTATGTGAAAAGCAATCAATTTCTGGTAAAGGGGTATCGACTACCCTCAATGCTGAGTATGACCATACCGAGTATTCTATGAGATTCAACAAGACTAGATATGAATATAGGGACATGTTTCGTCTATCCCTTATAACTACCCATTTTAAGGACCTTAATAAATTAATTGATATAAGTATGAAGATTTTCAATGATGGCTACGAAGATTCCAAAAGCATAATTGAAAATTGTCTTCAATCGGAAACTCGGGAACTTTACCTTGCAGTTTTGAACGATGAAATTATTGGCATGGGTTCAATAAACCAGGAGCGAGATGAAGCCTTAATATTTGGGTTGGGGATAGTACCTGAACATAGGGGTAAAGGATACGGAAAGGAATTATTACAGCTAATCATTGATCGTCTATGGCAAATGGGAAAAACTGAACTAATGCTTGATGTCGATAGCGACAATGTATGTGCCTTAGAACTCTATAAAAAATCCGGTTTTCAAATAGAGGTAGCCTTTGAATATTATAGAAAGAAAGTAAGTGAAATATGAAACAAAAGATATGATTTCAAGACATCAATGTACCGCGGAACTTAAAATTCTTGCGCTATTAATTTGAGAAAAAGCAATAATGACGATAATGGTTATTAACAATACGATTCGAGAATATTATTAGAATATTTAGATTTTCGTAGTTACAACTTTGAACTCAAGTAGTATACTTAGTTAAATAATGGAATAAGTGTAATTAAGGTTAGCTCAGTTATGGAAAATAAATTAAAAGAAGGGTTTAGCTTATGTTAAACGATAAAACGAAACCTATTATTCTGTCGGATCAGGTTCAGACATCTCTTGCTAATCTAGATCCTCTCACCCAGAAGGTTTTTCTGTCTCTTAATCCGCCAAGCCCACAGGATAATAGGGCAGATGTTGACCAAGTGCGTCACGCATTGGAACGCAGCTACGGCTCTGTCAATGTGCCCCTAGCAATTATGCCCAGGGTACCTGTCATATGCCGCAGCGCCGATTGGCAAGTCACAGCGACCCTTGCGGACACTGGACAAGGATGGAAATTAATTGATCTGGAACCCGGCGACACTACCAAGGAACAATTCGGGTTGGCCATTGATATTGGCACGACAACGGTGGTTGTATACCTTGTTGATCTATGTGACGGCACGGTTCTTAAACATGCAGCCGACTATAACGCTCAAATTGTCTTGGGCGAGGATATTCTAAACCGCATTCGTCATGCTGCCGAACCAGGCGGTTTAGCCCGCCTCCAAAAAGCAGTAGTAGATACCCTAAACGGTTTGATTAGACTCCTTTGTCCGTTGCCAATGGAGACAGGAAAAATCACTGCTGTGGCCATTGGGGCTAACACAACCATGGTTCACCTTTTGCTAGGTTTGAACCCCGCTTCTATTTGTCGGGATCCTTATACTCCGATTGTAAACAACCCAGGCTTGATTCCTGCTGGAGAAATAGGGCTTGATATTAATCCCTTGGCCCCTATATACTGTCTGCCAAGCATAGGCAGTTACCTTGGTGGAGACGTCATCGGTGGAATCCTAGTGAGCGGGATGCACAAACAGCCAGACGTTTCTCTATTTGTGGACATCGGCACTAATGGTGAGATCGTCATGGGCAACGAAGAATGGCTTGTCGCTTGCGCTGGAGCTGCCGGACCGGCTCTGGAGGGCGGGGTAACAACCTACGGTATGCGAGCGGAACCAGGAGCCGTAGACCGTGTTTCTATAGATCCGAAGACGGGTAAGGTGGAGTATACAACTATAGATAATGCCCCTGCTCGTGGCATCTGCGGCTCTGGCCTGGTGGACACACTTGCCGAACTTTTCCTCAACGGCATCATTAACAGGACTGCCCGTTTTCAGACTGGGAAAGATTCGTTTGTTGTAGTCCCTGCCGCAGAATCGGCCACGGGAGAAGATATCGTCATAACGCAGATAGATATAACTAACTTCATAGCCACGAAAGCAGCAGTCAACGCGGCAACGGATTTCCTGATGGAAAATGTAGGATGTGCTTGGCAGGAAATGAGCCATTTTTATGCTGCCGGAGCGTTTGGCCAGTATTTGCCGATCGAGTCAGCCGTTACTATTGGTCTATATCCTGACCTGCCGCGCTCTGCCATTGTGCGTCTGGGCAATAGTTCTGGGGAAGCAGCCCGTCAAGTTCTCCTGTCCCGCACCAAACGTCTGGAAGCAGAGGCTATCGCCGCAAAGGTCACATATTTTGAGCTAAATGCCAATCCCGCTTTCATGGAGAAATTTAGTGGCAGTAAATTCTTGCCCCACACGGACATTGACCGTTACCCTAGCGTTAAAGAACGTCTGCAAGCCCGCCGCTTGTGAGCTGGAAATAATGGTAAGATAATAGGATGATTCCTTTCGTAAATCTTAATTGATCTGATGGCTCCCCCTTAATTGACATTAAAGGGGGAGCTTTTTATATTAGTTAGAAACCATAATCGACAGTTGTAATTTTATGGAAGGACCTTTCTCGCCGGCCTGCAAGAAGGTTAATGCGTGCGAAGGCCGTGTCTTCGGGTGTCAGCCAAGTTTCTTTAGCTCAATATTGGAGAAAATTAAGTCAATGGTCATGAAAATCGATAATCCTAGCTGCCAACAAATTTGTACATGTATTCATTAGTTGACATACTACTGAAGTCAGAGCTGAAGCGGGTTATAAGGCCTAATATTTAAAGGTGTAAATAATCATATACATTCGGCTTAAGTAAATTTTATGAGAGATTCCTGAGGGAAAAAGAACTGTAAGCGTTGCCATTGCTTAAGACAGAAGATTTAGAATCAAAGATAAAATTCTCTGGCATAAGAATTGCAAGATAATTCCGTAGATTCAGAATAGAGCAATTCTAAATCTACGAATTGCCAAGTTGTTGGGGAAGAGAAAATTTGAGAGGGAGGAGAATAGAGTTTTTTAAGTTGTGCGGATTTATTATTATAATTTATATGGAGTATTGATTGTTCAAACTAAGGGGGAGAATTTTAATGAGTACACAAGAAGTAAAAATTACTTATAGTGGTGCAGATCCTACAGCGTTTGGAGTTCTCGGTTTATCGTTGGTGTGTTTCGTCGCATCCTCTGCAAAATTAGGCTTTACTAACCCTAAATCAACTGCTTTAATTGTTGTCTGGGCAGCATTATTGGGTGGAATTGTTCAAATTATGGCTGCAAATATTGACTTCAAAAAAGGTAATGTATTCGGTGGCACAGTTCTAGGCGCATATGGCTTTTTCTGGGTAGGTATGGCTTTTTCGATGGCAATTATGAATGGGATGCTTGGTCCAGGCATGCAAGCTGCAGTTGATCCTAAAATGTTGGGAGTAGTATATGTTGGCTACCTGATTTTTTCGCTGTTTATTACTGTAGCGGCTTTCGAAGTGAACCTCCCTTTTATTGTAATGCTAGTGCTCATCGACGTGCTATTTATTTCGCTAGCAGCTGTAACGTTTAAAATGGGTCCTGTCGCCACATTTGCCCAGCTAGCCGGCTGGTCTGAATTAATTATCTCCCTCGTTGGTTTCTATGCTTCAGGGGCAATATTTTTCAAGAACTTCTACGGCCGTGAAATATTACCATTGGGTAAGCCCTGGAATATTATCAAAAAGGCAACTCCTCCTTCTGCTCAAGCTCAGAATCTTAAGCAGGCAATGTAATTCTCATCAAGTTTATTTGTAAAAAAGCTCGAGCATTGCTCGAGCTTTTTATGATGGGCTTTTCTTGGTCTTAATTTGGGTCCATGTTAAGAACCTAACCTCGAAAGTGTTAAGCGCTTTGTTGGGAAATGTTACAAGGCGAGAATTAGCATTATTTTGGCAGTATCTTAAATTCTATCTTATTCTCTCAGCAAAAATTTGGGCATTTAATCTAATAGGACTAATTGTGGTTACGGGTTATTATTTATTTTATTCTTATTAATTAAGCATTGACACGTAAATAGTGATGACATAACCATTCGGCTAAAGTAGTTTATTGGTATTTATTTATACATAAAGATAAATATCTAATATTTTTGACTTTAAAAATTAAATATTATAGATTTTATGATTGGTTTAATGTAACATAAATCACTAGCCTTGTATAAAATTATTGTCAGATTGTCAAGAAGAGGATAACTGCGATATCTTACGTAAGAAGCTAAAAAATGTATGTAATATGCCAAAATCCCTGTATTCTGATGTAAAAAAGCCTTATAATTAGAGATGGAGTAGTTCTTGTCCAAATCTAAGTATAAGGAATAAGAAAATGCAGGACAAGATTACCGCGGAATCCACATTTTTTCAATTGTTAGGGCCCATTTTATCTCAGGATCTTTGGCGAAAAATTAGCCAAAAAGTTGAGTCCGTTGATAAGTATGTTAAGAAGTTAAAAACCGTTCAGCTCGTCCAACTGATGATCAATGCTGAAATGCAAGAATATACAAGTCTGGATGAAATCAGCAACAGTTTAAACAAAGAAGCGTTTGCCAAAGCTATCCACTTGGACTCTATTAGTACTTCTCAGATTTCTCGATGATTCAGAGAAATGTCAACCGATGTCGCAGATCTTATCCATAAAAGCATTGTGCAAACATTAGGAGTCGAACAGGGTTTCAAGGCTCTCCATCACTCCTTAGGCCGCCTCTACTTAATCGATGCTTCGACTATCAGTCTTTGTCTTTCTCAATACTTATGGGCAGACTTTAGAGAGACTAAAGGTGGCGTGAAGCTCCACCAACGGATTCGATTTGATGGCGATCCTATACCGGATGAAGCGACTATTACAGTCGCTCGTTAATCTGACAAAAGTCATTTGGAGTTCCTGATTGTGGAGGATGAGGATGCCTTAAATGTCTTTGATCGAGGGTATCTGGAGTATAAGCAGTTTGATCATTATTGCAAAGAAGGCATTCGTTTCGTCACACGCTTAAAAAATAACGCCTGTGTTGAAGTCCTAAAGGAACTTTAGGTTGACGAAGAGAGCGTCATAGAAGAAGACCTCATCGTACGTTGGGTAAAGGGAAAAAACCGAATGGAGCACGACTTGCGTCTTGTGATCACGAAGGATACCGAAGGTAAAGCCATCATGATTTTAACCAACGATTTTACTATGACGGCGGAAGAGATCGGTGATATCTATCGCTACAGATGGCAAATAGAGCTTTTCTTCAAGTGGATCAAGCAACATTTGACGATTAAACATCTGTTTGGTAAGAGTAAAGCATCCGTTGTGAACCAATTGGTCATCGCCTTAATTACCTATTGTTTGATGATGTTGGTCAAGTATAGATCAGCCTACCAAGGTCCTTTGCTCAATATTCAACGACTCTTAATAACGTGTCTATACGAACCCTTCACATCCTTCGTGCAAAAGCTTCACAGGAAAGGCCCCCCAACGAAGGGGCGTCAGCGCCTGGATCCTGAACAGATCTACGAAGAAACGTTGAAACAGGTACTTTCGGGAGAGATGGACGACATTTTGCATAGCAACGAGATTTTCTAAACACTAAACCAAATGTTAAAATATGGAAAAAGCTACCCTCTTAGGTAGTGGTCGACTTTCCCATAGAACGAGAAAACGATTGGTTGTATGTACTAAATAAGGATGTTATAAGAAACGGAAAATCCTTCTTGATTTCCACTTGACAAGGACAGATTATTTTAATGCAACACTAATGATGGACTCTATATTAAAAAAATCGGAAGTAGTGTTCTCTCCATCTGTTACAGGAAGAAAATATGGTATAGATGATATGGGTGATGGCTTACGCTCACTGTTTTATATCTCAATGGTTGATAGCATGCTTGAAGTGGAAAATGAAATTGGAAAAGAAATTGCAGAAGGAAAAGAAAAGCGGTCGTTTAACATCACTCCACCTGTTCTGACTATTGTTGCAGTTGAAGAACCTGAAAATCATATCTGTACCGATTTTGTGTGCGCTTAAGCCACTCAGAGGGGGCTGAATTGTAACCAAAAAGACAACATTGCATTACAGCCGTGAGCAAGACCAATGGTACTTAAAACTAAGCGGACGAACGTATCCTATGCACTGCGGCGAATCCTTTCTATTGCATATTGGAAAAACCCCGTTTTCATGCCGATTAGAGTTAGGGGCTAACTGGTATGTAATTCTTCAAGAGATTACTATTATTTTGCATCCATCGGCCGTTTATACCGTTAGCATATGAGCCATATACCGATACTGATAGCTCAAAGTATAAAGGCAATACGATAAACAGTGTGGATAAGTTTGTTCCTTGGTCGAAAGAACTTCCGCCTAACTGCTATAAAACTAGAAATTGAGGATCCATGCCCAACCTTTGAGTTGGGCTTTTTCTTTACTTAAGTGCTTAGGATTTGACAATTACGTATCACGGATCATTAAGAGATGAGATTTTTAAAAAAACTAAATCTTAACCATCTAGGGGGTTATTAAAATTAACCCTTTTTTATTTCTATAACTAAGATAGTTACTTTTACTGGTTGTAAGGGGGGAGAAAAATAAATCAATATAAACAAAACTATAGCGAAGCACAAATAGTAACTTGGTTTTTAGTAGGATTGCATCATGAAACTATTAGATTGGCCCAAAAATATAAACGTTTAAAAAATTCGGAATTATTAATATTGAATCAAAAAAATAATAAGGAAACTACGCATGAAGGAAAATTTGAACTGATTGATAGTATTGCTTGTAAAATTGATGTTCTTTCGCAAATAGAAGATAATTTCTTTGTCGAGACAACCCTATCATTATTGAATGATAAACAAAAAACAGTCGTAAGTGCAATTATATTGGAAGGTTTTACGGAAAAAGAAATAGCTGTGCTATTGAATATTTCACAACCTGCAGTTAACAAAATTAAATACCGAGCCCTTAAAAGGTTGAGAAAACAACTTCAACAATAACAAAGGGTTCAATTACAGAAATCTAAGGAGGGATACGTTTTGGACACACAAATGGAAAACCGATGGACAAAAAGAGTAACTTTAATAACTATAATTATTCTAGTATTAGTATTAGGTTTGTTTTTCAGTAACACTTTCATAAAAAGTAGCGAGGAAATAAACAAATCAACTCCGCAATTTGATGAGAAAGTATTTAATCTTAACATACAACCTGTAATGGGAGAACTTAATGCTCCTATAAAAGTCGTTGAATTTGCTGATTTTAACTGTTCACATTGTGCTGACTTTAAAAAAACAGATTTTCAAATTATTAAAAATAAATATATTGATTCAGGAAAAGTAGCCTTCTATTTTCTTAATTATCCGGTTATGGGTGAAGATTCTGAATTAGCTGCTAAAGTATCTGAAGAAATTTTTGGTAAATATGGAAATAAAGCATTTTGGATTTATTATAATGTTGTTTTAGAAAACTACGATCAGGAAAAAACGTTTGATCTTCTATCCCTAATTAATATAGCAAAAGAGAATATACCAGATTTCAATCAAAATGAACTAATTAAGTTGTTATATAATAATAATTGTACAGATTCATTAAATTTAGACAAAGAAATTGGTAAGAGTGTGGGAGTAAATGGAGTTCCAAAGTTTTTTGTTAATGGAGAAATGGTACAACAGTGGCCACAACTTATTTCAATATTAGAAAATAAATTGAAAGGTGAAAATCATGATTAAATTAAATAAAAGAGTTAGTCTGTATCTGGCATGGCTTATATCTATTATTGCTACATGTTCCAGTCTTTATTTTAGTGAGGTATTTGGCTGGGAACCCTGTAAAATTTGTTGGTATCAAAGGATCGCAATGTATCCATTAGTAGGATTATTGGGAATAGCCTTTTATCGTAATGACCGTAATATTGCTATATACGCAATACCCTTGTCACTTTCAGGTGGAGCAGTATCACTTATTAATTACCTTGCTCAGAAATCAAACAAACCGTTCTTAAATTTATTTTGTACAGATACTAATTGTATAAAAGAATATTTTAATTTTTTTGGTTTTATTACGTTACCTTTACTTGCATTTTTGGTCTTTATCAGTATTTCAACACTATTATGGTTTCTTTATTATCAAAATGATGGCTAGTCGTGTCATATTACTAAAATTAACAAAAATACATTCAAGTTTAAATTAGGGGTTATTAAAATTACCCCTAATTTCTTTTTATATGATAAGGATGGGGTGTAATCAAAGAATGGAGGTGCTATAGAAAGTTTTAGTTCAGAACTTCTATGGTGGGCTTAGAATTAAAAAGTTAAGGAGGCATTTTTATGAAGAAGAAAATATTATCAGTGTTAACGCTCGCAACACTTATTATGTCATTGTCATCTAGCACAGCTTTTGCTGCTACTTCTACAAGCTACAACAATTCGCATGTTTATAACTATACCACCGATGGTACTATGTGGGCTGATTATACGTTAAGTGGAAATATGTATGCTACTACTAGTCCGGGGGCTTACATTACTGGAAATGTAAGTAGTACAGATGCTTATTTGCATGACTATATCTCCTATACTGGACTTGATGGAATGACGGTTTCGTCTTATTCTATTAGCTGTAATGAAGGGTCAGGTTATGATTGTGTTCAAACAATATATGGTGGAGAAGGCAATTCATACGTAGGGTTTGCAGGTCTAAACCCTAGCACATCATTCCGAGTAATTTTCGATTCGGATTACACTACCCAACGTAGAGTGCAGGTTTCTCAGCAATTACTCGGGGATATGGCTACATGTCAAAGTTATAATTGTGACCCTGATGATACCGATGTAATTGTTGTTAGTTCATATTAAATAATTTGTTTTACAAAATAATGCTGTATTCCCCATCCTTGAGGGAGTGTCGTAAAAACTACTGGCTCTCTGTCAAATGTTAGGGTAAACTCCAAAACGGAGAGTTAGACCAGTTAGAAAAGTCGTTGATCAAAATGAGGTCAACGACTTTTTATAATGACCCCAATGAATTAAACACGAAAATTAAAATATGTCCACTAATTGGGACAAACATATCGTTGTCTATATTAATGAATTAAAAAACATCCTTCCTGCAGAAAACGCTTTTACGAATATAATTCTTTTGTCCCAAATACCACCGAATGTCTTCTAGTCTCGTCTTTTATTAATAAGATGGATTCGGTAAGTAATTTTTTAAAATCTGTATAAATCCAGTAGCATGAAGCATCTTGACCATGTAAAAAGGGTAAGTTATTTGGCAAAAAAAACAGGACACTTGGCTCCTCTTGTCAAACGGTTAAAGTGACTAGCAAAAACCACCCCCATGTGCCAGAACAAAAGACAAGAAGAAACGCAGATCTGAAATTTTGCAAGAACGGCGGCGGATCAAAAAAACAATGTAGCAAATGCGCACCGTCACTTTCGATAACCACACGGTCACTGAGGCCGTAAACTTTCAGTTTATAGAACTTTTCAAGGAGCTTATTGTAGATAAACTCTCTATTACCCAATAGGCTGTGGATAGTGCCGCATTGTGGATAACCCTCCGCTAGACGCTTCAGGTTACCTACAATGCTTGGACAGGCCATATGGGGTATTCCTTAAAAGAGCCTGCCCACACTATCCACAGCCTCGACGGCTACAGAATCTTGTTGATAATTTAGACTTAAAACCGATTTAAAAAGCGTAGGTCCGCAAAAAGCTCTATATTCCTAGCAAAATTACATCACAATTTTAGCGCGGAGCAGCTGGGTGGAATTTTATACGTACGGGCATATGACCCTGTCAGAAAGCTTTCCTAGCCTCTACCCCTTGACAGGTTGTACGAAGGAATGTTCGGGCCACACAAAGTGTGAGACCCTGTGAGAAATGGGAGGGTAAACCACAAGGGATGATTCGTAGAGATCCGAGGTGCAACCATATTGTGGAGAATATGAGATGACCTTTGATTTAGTGTACCCTTCTTTCAAAAACAGGGGAACCTCTTAGTATTCAACCAGTTCAAGATCTGCTAAATAAAATGTAAAACTGCTAAAATAAGAGTATAAGCGAGATACATTCAATTTATTGAGGGAGTGCTAACAACAAACAAAATAAGTTCATAAACAAAATGCTTATGGACTAAAAAATTACAACTTATCGGTTGGACTAATTTTGGGGGAGAGGTCACGGCCTCTAGACATTTATACACCCTTTTTATAAGTGTCTATTCCACAGATTCCATTTTATGGTAAACGGCTTTTTAATAAGTACGTAGCATTTTTTACATTAAATATTTTTGTCAGAAAATTCTTGGAATGCTTCCAAGGTTTTAAGGGTATTTTTCAACATAACTGCTCCAACGTTCCATTTACCATGGGTACCGCTACTCATTGACATATTAATAGTATGTGAAGAATTAAAGTTAAGTTGTTTTTTTAGAGAGTCAATTGTTAATTGCACTTTTTCAAATATTTCAGGCCAAGAATTTCCTCTCAATGTAATTCCTCTTATTGTAATTTGAATTTGATCAGAAGTTTCTTTTATTACAGGTTTAAAGTAAGACTTTATATATGTAATAGTAAGTAACATAAATATCCTTCCTTTTTTGAATATTCTTTAGTTAACCAATTTCTCCATCATTAAATGAAACTCCTGCTAGCATTATAGGCGAAATAGCTAATATGCTGAGGCTTTTTCCATTACAGTTCCTGAGATAATTTTTTTATAAATGTAACTCATATACTTGCTTTCAAAAAATTATGAGCAATTGCGCAAAAACATAGAAAGCTTAATTTACTGTGGATTGACTCAATCATCATCAGTATTTGACTGCACTGCAATAAATAGGTTAAATTCCGAAAAACAAAAGGTAGTATAAAACTTATCTCAGCTTAAAGTTTAACCGGCAATTCTTAGCTTAATAAATCTATAATCATTCAGTTAAAAAGGCAAACGGTTATAGACGAAGGTTGTGCCATCAACAGTTTTGACTGTGGCTGCGTAGATTACAAAAAAACTTTATGAGTTCTGCAATCTGGGAATTAAATTTGTCAGATTACTCTGATAGAATGAGTTCTTAAAATATTATGTTCATAACGTTAACAGAAAACCTAAAATCCCTTGAGAAATTATACCTACACGGGCTCATCCACATTAAATGCCTTATAGATCGCTTTTTGATCCTTGGTTAGTGGAAATAGAATTCGAGTTCCATTTATTATCTGTAAGCGAAGTTTCGACAGAGAAATCAGCAACTTCTTTATAGTCATCCTTTTGTAAAGTTCTTTTTCCAACATGACCTTATGGATATGTGCTGCAAGTATTAATGAGATGAAGCCGACAAATAGCTTGTTCTGCATGATGTCTTCTCTATGTACTCTTAATCTCCCAAGGTCTAGACTGTTTTTTAAACGGAGGAAGCCCTTTTCAACAACATCCTTTTCCCGGTAAATTCTGATTGATTCTTTGGCTGAGCAGTCCGGTGCTTTTCGCAATACTCTGGAACAGGTAAAAGGCTCCATAATTTTTTATGGATGAATGCTGGATATCATCAATGGAAAACATCATGGTCGTTGTAGGTATCTCAATAGGAGTTCCTTTTTTAGCCATACTGGCTAAATACTCTGGCCTATAAACCGGATTTCCGGTTACGGGATCGATCTTACCAATAGGGACACGTTTATTTCTTGGTTTACCATCGGCATTCCGAAAAGAAACCGACTCGTAAAGGTAAATCTTGTCACTGACCTTTTGTCTTATGATAGAAGTCATAGGCACCTATCTCCTCGGGGCTGTCTCAAAATAGAAATATAATTTCTATGGAGAGGCAACCCCTTTTTCGTGCAGTTATGCAAAAAGACGAGTTCAAAGAACCCGTCTTTTTGGTATAATTGTTATATGCAAAAACAAACTATACAAAAGAATTATGCAGAAAATAGTGGGGTTTATCAACTCGTTCTCCCACTGAACATGGAAGTAATAATACCAGAAGATGACTCGGTAAGACTGCTATGCCATATAACTGAGGGATTAGATTATACAAATCTTAATAAGGCGTACTCTTCTAAGGGGAGAAATCCAGCAGTTAAACCTAAGACATTATTCAAAGTATTAGTGTATGCTTACATGAACGACATTTACACAAGCAGAAAAATAGAAGAAGCTTGTAGGAGAGACATAAATTTCATGTGGTTGCTCCAAGGGCAGAAGGTTCCCGACCATAATACGATTGCTCGTTTCCGCAATGGTAGACTGAAAGGAATTATAGAAGGGCTCTTCAACCAATTGGTCGTTAAACTCGGTGAACTGGGCGAGATTCAGTATGAAAATATTTTTATCGATGGTACAAAAATCGAGGCCTATGCCAATAAATATACGTTTGTATGGAAGAAAACCACCATCAAAAATGAACAAAAATTGCAATAGAAAGCCAGGGCGTTTCTAGCAAAACTCAATAAAGAGTTCGAAACCGGTATTTCATTAGGTGAGTCGTCAATCGTAGAAACCCTACAGAAATACCTTGTTTTTCTGAAAGAGAAGCAAAAAGCCGAAAAAATAGAGTTTGTTTCTGGAAAGGGAAAACGTAAGACTAATCTGCAAAGGGCGACAGAGACTCTGGAAGAGTTCTTGGAAAAACAAACCAAATATGATCGTTACAACGAGCTTTTTGATGGTCGAAATAGCTTCTCAAAGACTGATACGGACGCCACATTTATGCATATGAAAGAAGATCACATGAGAAATTCTCAGCTAAAGCCAGGGTACAATGTGCAGATTGGCGTGGAGGCTGAATATATCGTTGGATTAGCCCTATCGAGTGAGCGCTCCGATCAATTGACGCTTATTCCTTTTTTGGATAAGCTCATTGAAAACTTACCTAAAAGATATCTTAATGTCATTGCAGATGCGGGCTACGAAAGTGAAGAAAACTATGTTTATCTTGAGAAACATGGACTAAAGCCTTTCATTAAGCCACAGACCTATGAAATAATGAAGAAAAAGAGCTTTAGTAAGATTATTGGTAAACGAGAAAACATGGTCTATGATGCGGACAAAGACGAATATCTTTGTCGTAATAATAAAAAACTCATAGTTGTTGGGAAGACGACAAGAACTTCAAAAAGTGGTTATAAATCCGACGTCACTATATATGAATGCGAGAGTTGTGAAGGCTGTTCATTCAAAAAACAATGTACCAAAGCAGCTGGTAATAAGAAACTATCTGCATCAAAACTATTTTTGGAAAAACGAGCAGAATCCTTACATAATATCACAACGGCTGAAGGTATCTTGCTAAGAATGAATCGATCTATCCAGGTTGAAGGGGCTTTTGGAGTGCTGAAGGAAGATCATAGTTTCCGTAGATTTGTAATGCGTGGTAAAAAGAATGTTGAAACTGAATTTTTGCTATTGAGTTTTGGTTTTAACCTTAATAAGTTGCATAACAAAATACAGCAAGACCGATGCGGATGTTCCTTACATAAAATAAAGGTTGCGTAATTCTGCTTATGACCTTAATAAGGGGGTTTTTAGAGAGAGTCAACGAACCCTCTCTTTTGTCGTTCCCAAATTTAACATTAAAAGTGTGAAATCCTTAGAAAGTATTTTGGTTTCACACTCTTATCTTATTCTTTCCTAAACATTAGAAAGAGACAGCCTTTTCGTGATGTCGTAGACATCATTTTGAGACAGCCCCTTGAAAAGGTAATATTTATGAACTAAATGCTACTTTAACTGAAAAACTTGTGTAGGTATAATTTTTTCCGGGAGCCAAGGTTATAGTACAATGGTTTTCCGCAAAAGTGGGGCGGGACGCCCCACAATAAACATAGATCAGAGCCAATTAAACTGAATCAACTTATTTCAGTGGCCATTAATCCTAAGCTCTTTCTACTGGGTGACACATTTACTAATATTTCAAATTTTATAGTCTTGCAGTTCTGCAAGCTATACTCTTTGATCTGAATATCATTGAATACTTCCAGCATATCCTTTTCATTCCTGACCAAGATTACTTTATTCTACGATACCTTAATATCAAAAACAATCTGCCCGTTAGCTTCCAATTCTGATTCAATCAATTCCACAACTTCATCTTCCAAGACCCTGACTCGAATATCCGCCTTGATATCGATTACCTTTAAACTACTCTTTTCTTCCAAATGCAGGTTTTTGACTATATCTCTATTATCTATGGCTTCAACTTGAATCTTCTTGTATTTCTCATAGAGATAGGTAATGTCACTCCAACAGCTTTACCAGTTCAAGCTCATTTTCCCCCAGTTCACACCGTGAATGAAGGTTTCCCATTACAAGGCGTTCCATCAGAATGAGCAGTCAGCAAAAACTACCAACAGTTTTGGTATAAATTACATATTCACTATGGTTCCACGATACCCCAAAACTGTTAGGGTTTAAAATGATTATTTAATATTGTTTTACAGCTCTAATCATCCATATTACTAAATCATTATAAGCGTCCTCGTATTCCAAACTGCTACAATATTTTTTTAAAACTGGATTAAAACGTTCAATTATTTGTGATAAAGCATTTCTTTCTCCACTTTTAGCTTTTAATATTAAACTTTCCAAACTTTCGTTAGTTTGCATAATTTCTCTCCTTCCTTAATTCAACTGATTAATTTCTTAATTGCTTCATATTAACTTATATTATCAGACTAATAATCGATTTTATGTCAAATTATACTGTAGGTATATGGAGAATATTGGGTTA
Organism: Desulfosporosinus sp. OT; assembly: GCF_000224515.1. Taxonomy (GTDB): domain Bacteria; phylum Bacillota; class Desulfitobacteriia; order Desulfitobacteriales; family Desulfitobacteriaceae; genus Desulfosporosinus. The sequence continues at coordinate 40,926 of NZ_AGAF01000209.1, forward strand.
TTCTATCGTTTTTTTCGACTGCGAGCTGATTAGAATATTCTGAGAATAAACACCACCCGCTTAGTGGGTGGTTTGCTCTAGCCCCATAAGGGAATCTAACTCAATGCTCGCTGAATGGTCTTTCAGCCGCACATTTCTTCAAACCATCCCTAAAGGGGTAATATTATTTTTTTTTACTTTTGTCTTCTGGCTCACCTGTGAACGTGTATATATATTCTTTCAGACTAATTTGATCTTATGATATGTCCTCTTGATGTTAATTTTTGATATATTTGTTATATTGCCTTCTAATTGCGCGAGACAGTATTCAAATAAGATATTGATGAATATAAGATCGATGAAGATAATTGGACAGAAGGTTTTATTAATGTTGAATAATACGATGATAGATTCTATGTTATTGTTAACATTTCAAACTATAAAATAAGTAGATATTAAAATGAATGGTTTAATTCAAGGTCAACGGACGTAAAAATTGTTGGCCTACTTTTTTTAAAAAGCCGACACTACGCCCTGGATGTTGAGGGCAATGTCACAGGCAGCAACTTGAAGGCTGGGACAAGCACGTATGACCAAAGTTCCTTTGTCTACGATGTCCGAGACAATTTGATCACAGAAACCGATGGGGACGGCAAGGTCACCACCTATAATTATGATGAGGGTGGGCGCTTAACCTCTAAAGTCCTTCCGAATGGCAGTTCTGAGACATTCAGCTACGATTCTGTGGATAATGTGAGTCAGGTGCAGCTTTCCAGCGGAGAAAAATACACGTACACCTATGACCGAGAAGGCAGACCGCTCGATGCGAAGGCGTACTCTGGTGCTACGATGACCGATGAGATTCAAGCCACCTATGATGCGATAGGCAATCTGTTAAGCTACTCGGACGGTAAAGCCGCAACTGTGCCCAGTCCGGCACCACCATACTTCGAGATCAGCTGAACCGGATTACCAGCTATAGCTTGTCATATAAAGCCGGGACGGGCATCCCTTTTAGTTTCGGCTATATGGGGAACGGCCTGCCAAGTACAGTTACGGCGGACAGTAAAAACTTTTCTCTAATCTATGATGACGGGGACCAATTGATTAACCGGAACAATCCCGATGGGACTCAAGATGTCTACACCTATAACGATGCTGGTCAGGTGACAGGGGTTAAAACAGGAAAAGTAGACACCTCGAAGGGAGGCTCTATCCTCACTCCCCAATGGTCCAGCCAGTATACTTTTGATGCGGACGGAAGAATTAGCACAGTGACGGGAAGCAGGCCGTCAGGTGCCGGCCTCAGTGAGAGTTACACCTATAACAACGGCACTGAAAGTTGAACCGACTAACGAAGGCGGTGATTGACGGGACTACGTTCAATTACCAGTATGATTCGGCAGGTAACCTTACCAGCATGAGCTTGCCGGGCTTGGGAACCAAGATGTTCACTTATGATGCGGATAATCGGATTACGAACTCCGGGTTCAGCTATGATGCGAACGGAAATCTGACTAGCGCCGCAATGTATGGGACAGCTACCGGTACAGCTATGATGCGGAGAATCGCTTAACGGCAGTCTTCATTCATAGGACGAATCTAGCTGAATTTTAAACCCAGTTTTTTGTAAACATGTGCATAAGAAGATGGCTTATTAAAGTTACAGTAAAATCTGTTGATAACTGTGCTGAAACTACATATAATAAGAGCATAATTAAGTCGGAATTTTGCACAGGGAGTGATGAATAAATGATTATTAAACCCACATCAGCACTGAGGACAGAGCTTGGTGAAATAACAAAAATATGTAAAGAAAGGTCTGAACCTGTTTATTTAACTAAAAATGGTGAGGGCGAGTTGGTAGTAATGAGTATTGCTGCTTTTGAACGCAGAGAAGCAATGCTAATCCTAAGAACTAAGCTGTTAGAAGCTGAACAACAACGTCTTAGCGGTGCCCCAACCTATACTACAGATGATGTGAGAAAATATATCAAAGGTTTGAACAATGAGCAAGTATAAGATCACAATATTACAGATTGCCCGTGAGGACATTGGGCAAATATTCTTTTACATTGCTGAAGATAGATCGAAATCCGCGCTTGCGATGATTGACAAGATTATTAACAAAATTGATACACTTGCAGAACTACCGTTCATTGGTAAAATCGTACAGGATAATGAGCTGGCAAAACAGGAATACCGTATGCTGATTATCGATAGCTACATTATTTTTTATAAGGTAATTGATGACGAGGTCGTAGTATACAGAGTACTTCATGGAATGCGGGACTATCCCGACTTATTGAAATAACGCAGAGCGCCTCCTTCGTCCGCTCCCCCGGTGTCGTAATGTGTCTCCTAGCGTCGCCGTTTCGCACAGGGTCCGGGAACCTCTCGTTTCTTTCATTATTCGATATTCTAGAGTTTATATACTTTGCTATAGTTGGATACCTCGGCATGTGGTGAAATAAGGATGTCGATAAAGAGCAGGCATTTATGCGAGGTGGGGCTATGTCGAGGAAAAAGAGGGTGTGGGTTCCTGGGGGCACTTACCATATCACGAGTAGAGGTATTCATCAGCAAAATATCTTTCGAGATGATGAAGATTGAGATTTCTATCTAAAAACATTTCGTAAGGCATGGAAGGAGCTGATGCAGCTCTTCGAAGAGTAAGAGATGAAACTACTTGCCTCTTCCGACAGTGACGGTAAGTCAAATTCGTCAGCGCTGACGAATTTGACTTACACCCAAGCGCTCATCCTGGCAGGTTCTCGAACCCCTGTTATCTTGATAGGGGGTTAATTTTGATGATGTAGTTTGTTCATGTAGCGCCTTGTTAAGCAGGGTGTTTAATTTTATAATTAGCGTATATCAATTTCTGAAAATTAAAGGGGGAATTCAAATGCCATTTATTCAAATGGAAGCAGGCAAATACACAAAAGAGCAAAAGGAAAAACTGATTAGTGGCTTTACTAAGCTAGCTAGTGAGACTCTAGGTATTCCAGAAGACAAATTTATCGTATTGCTGAAAGAAAATGAATTAGACAACTGGGGTACTGGGGGCAAGATGCTTAGTAAGGTATTAGCAGAGCAGTAAAAACGATTAATGATCTTTAAGAGGAGACGCCTGAGCGTCTCCTCTTAAAATTAATAGTTAAACTTAAAAACACGTTTCTACACAAAAAGGAAGGCTAAAGCCATAATAGCATAGGCCGCCAAAAGCTGTGCTCCTTCAAGCCAGTTAGAGCGCCCATCCAAATTAATCATTGCGGTTATAACGATCCCCATGATGATGACGATGAGTTCATAACTGGTAAACAGGAGATCAAGAGGGTGGCCCATAAAGTAGCCTAGAAATACTAACAGAGGGGCGACAAAGAGCGCAATTTGAGTGCTTGAGCCAATGGCAATTTCTAGACTGATTTCCATTTTATTTTTCAGGGCCATGATTACGCTGGTGGAATGTTCAGCGGCATTGCCGATGATCGGAATAACGATAACTCCAATGAAGAGTTCGCTGATCCCCAGAGTTTTAACTACAGGATCAATTCCTTCCACCAGAAATTCGCTTTCTAAGACGACGAATAACGTAGCAATGAGTAAAATCAACAAAGCTTTCGGTTTTGACCATGTTGGATTTTCTGAATGTTCTTGACTCGGCCGAAAAACATCCTTGTGTGTATGAAGAGAGAAGATTAAACTTAATAAATAGACGAGCATCAGGACAAAGGCAACGCCAAGGCTTAAGGGCTCTGCAGCGGGATTGGAGTGTGTGTTTAGAAAGACAGCGGGAATGATCAGTCCAGTAACAGCCATAAGGAGCATCGAAGTATGCATACCAGCTGCTGCTTGATTGAACTTTTGAGTCTTATACTTAAAACCGCCAAGGAGCATGCTTAATCCCAAGACCAGAAGAAGGTTGCCGATGATGGAGCCTGTTATTGAGGCTTTGACCACTTCAACAAGGCCAGCCTTTAGGGCGAAAATGGTGATGATCAGTTCTGCAGCATTACCAAAGGTGGCATTAAGTAAACCTCCAATTCTTGGACCAACAAAGATGGCTATTTCTTCTGTGGCTTTCCCCATATAGCCGGCAAGTGGAATTATGCTTAAACCCGCAGCGATAAAAAGTAAGACAGGTGAGTAATCAGACAGTCGAAGGAAAATACTGGCGGGAATCGCCAAAAGTAACAGATTGAGAAACTTCAAAAACCTAACCTCCTTTTAATCTATCATTTCTAAAACAATTAAAATCTATTTGAGTAAATATGTCAAATAAAGGAATTGATATTTTGTCTCAATAACAAGGGTGGAAGCTAAGCTACCACCTGTTTTCGTTTTAAAGGGAGACTTGTGGCAAATATTATAAGGTTAGCAGACGTGGTTTAAGTGCTTTGAATCAAATAGAGTACAAGGAAGATCCCGACTGCAAGAACTGAAATGGTAAGCAGTATGCTAAGTATTGATGAGGTATGATATGTATCTTCGTTTATTTGTCTCTCGACCTTCTTATAGCGGATATATGCAAGCACGCTCATTAAGGCCCCGAGACCTACGAGGAAGATTCCGGCAATTGCAGAATAACCATGAGAAGGAGGTAGTACACTTTCAATATTTGGTTGTTTTAACACGTAGGACATTTGCTTTATGAACAATGCAAATCTCTCCACAACAAAACCGAATGCCATTATCCCAATGCTTGTTCTAATCCACGCCAGAAATGTCCTTTCATTTGCCATATGAACACGGCGGTTACCAACACCTACAGGTTTCTTTTGGTCAATTATTTCTAGCATACAGTTACCTCCCAATAATTATAGTTTAACAATTAAAACAATAATTGTAAAAACAATTAATTTATAAGGTATGAATTCGATCATGCATTGCAGTTATTCTGCATAAATCTGAATAATACGACATAATATATTTGTCAGCTAAGGAATTGAGCAATAGTATAAATCGATTATGATCATACAGATCTGCTATAGACTTGGCGATAACACGATGTTAATCTTTACTTGAGGTCCGGTGAATTATAAAAAAGGGAGTGAAAGTGAATGGTTTTAGGTGTCCTCGCCATTATTGTAATTGACGCTGTTTTAGTGATGCTTTTCCTTAAATATAGCCACCTGTCGTTCATAAAACCTAGAGGAGGACGAAAGCATGTCTAAACATGCAATGGCGGAAGGTTGACACTGAGATAGCCCTCCTAAAAGTTAAACACTGCAATGTAAATAAGCAAATTATTAAAACGGCTCACAAGCCGTTTTAATAATTTGCTTATTGGTTTAAGAAGGAAAAAGACGTCTCCTTAATACTTGCTCTAAAGGGTTTGAGTGCGGAGCAGAGCCTTATGCTTTAGAGGATTTCACTTACTAGTGCAGACCAGTTTTTCCCTTTATAAGCGTTATAACCTCGAGTATGAGCGTAACCGTAAATCTTAGTGCCTGAAGTATCCTTTTCAAAGATATATCCGTAAGTTTCGCCTTTCATCGCGAGTTGGGCAGCACTAAGGTGCTTCAAATTATCCGAAAGAATACCCTTGCGGTTTCGGCAAGCAATGACGTAGCCAGCGTTATTGATAATGAATATGTCCCCATTCTTACCGATGCGAGCTGATTCAATAATGTCATAAATAAAATTCCAATTAAACCTGGTGGAGAAGTACCCTAATAACTGACCTTCGTCATTGCGGATCGGACATGTATAAGCCACGGTATGCGATTTATCAATATTGGAAAGATAAAGATCACTTACAGAGATGGCGTTTGCAGCTTTAGCGTCTTTAAACCAGACTTTATCTGCCATGTTCTGTCCGATGAATTCATGGTGGACACCTGCTGAAACGATAGTGCCTTCAGTATCCAGCACATAAAGGTCTAGATAAACTTCATAAATGTCAACAAGTTTTTTAAGTAACGTGTTAGTTACAGAAAAGCGATCGGTATCTGTCGTGCAAAAGCAGTTTTTCACTTTATCAAAACCGGCCCATGCTTGGGCATCACAATTGCGTTCAAAAAGATTCCGATCAATTTTATCGATTGTGTCATAAGCGACATCGGCAGTACGTACAGCCATTATTTCATTGGCCTTGCTTTGGATATTTTCAATGATTTTGGTACTTTCTTTAGTTGAAGTTAAACTGCGTGTAGCCAGCTTTTTTATTTCATCCGCCACCACGCTAAAGCCTCGACCTGCTTCGCCTGCTCTTGCCGCTTCGATTGCAGAATTAAGAGACAAAAGATTGGTATGTTGGGCGATTTGTCGGATGGAATCGATGACTTGCCCCATTTCTTGGTTAGCGTCTTTAAGTTCACTAAGTAGAATGGAAGAATCAATAACAAGTTTGTCGTTGGACATGTAGACACCACCTCTTAAAAATAAACATAGCCCACCCAAAAATCAGGTAGGCTTCATTGCCAATTCTGATTTTTATTATATGATAGACGTAGGAAATTGCAACATATTTCTTTTTTGCCTAACTAATTTAAGGATTTTTTGCGGATATTCTTAAAGAAAACTTGGCTGGCGCCCGAAGACACTGTCTTCGCACGAATTAGCATTCTTGCAGTATACAAACGAAGTTTATACTTTCTGACTAGTACGATAAAAGAGATTTCGTTGGAGGAGAAACACAACTAGTGAGCTTACGATAAGTACTCTAGACTAGGAACGGCAAATGATAAATCACTAAACGTGAGCACGTCATTGAACTCAAGAAAGTTATAAGCGTTTTTTTGGGCATTCTCCATAAGTTCAGATATCGGAGTTGTAGTAAGGATAACATCCTTTGGTTGAAGTAATTGGTGAATAAGGCCGAAATGCTGAGAGTTGAAGCGAATAGTAATGTGGATTTCATTCTCCCAAGTTACTTGGAGGACATAGGCATCCTTGTGTTCAGTCGCAAACCAATTATAGGTATACCCTGACAGACCGGATTGATTGATCGCTTTAACTTCTTTACTAAATTCCTTTACATATAGAATAAGCACATCGCGTCCATTTTCAAGTTTGCCAAAGGCTGATTGTTCAGGTGTGTAAGCTTGAGTAAACATCTTAATCCCCCTCTATATAAAATTATCTTTACCCGCTCGAAAAGTAATATTGTGTTGTCTATTATAGCTTACTTATTTTAGTCTTGAAAGTCTGTTAGTACAAATAGTATGTTATTATGCCTTAGCCTTAGTTCCTCAAATGAAATGTAGCAAGGGGTATGTAAATCAATACTTTTCAGATTGTCGTGAAGGAAAAATCCTATCTTAAATTGAATTGTAATTGTGGAGGTGATAAAGGTGTTTTTTAAACCATTGTTTGAAAATGATGTTCCTGTTGAACTTCGGTCTTGAACAGATTGAAGTACGGAGGAAAATAAATGACAAATAAACATCTGGGTTCAATATACCTAGCTACAGCTGCAACAATTTGGGGTGGCATGTATGTTGTTAGTAAAGTTGTGCTTACAGTCATCCAGCCAATAGAGTTAGTTTGGCTTCGCTATGTGGTGGCTCTTATCACACTTATAACGGTCGGAATGGTCACTCGCCAATCTTGGCGTATTCGTAGGCAGGATTTCCCCCATATTCTAGCAATCGGTGTGATCGGTTATGACATTTCAATCTGGACTCAGTTTGTTGGAACGAAGCTCTCATCCGCTCAAATGGGGGCAATGATTACCTCGGCTACACCAGCGTTAATGGTTATATTTGCTCGTCTCTTGCTGAAAGAAAAGATCACTTTTCGAAAAGGGTTGTCAACTTGCATAGCTATGATTGGCGTATTATGCATAGTAGGAGTTGGAGATATAGGAGATGCAAATCAGCTTGGTGGTATGGTGTTAGGGATAGCTGCTTTATCTTGGGCATTAATGTCTGTGCTGATAAAACGAATCCCCAGTAGTTATTCTCAACTTGTCGTTACCACTTACGCTATTTTAATAGCGACAGTGCTAATAACACCGTTTGCTTTTTTCCAGATAGACCAAGCCCAGATCTATGCTCTCTCACAACCAGCTATTTGGAGCGGAGTTTTGTATCTTGGTATCGTTGCTACAGCTGCTGCTTTTTTTCTGTGGAACAAAGGGTTGCAAATGGTTGATGCAGGTAGTGGAGGTCTTTACTTTTTCTTTCAGCCTATTGCAGGTACCTTATTGGCTTGGCTTTTCCTGGGAGAACGTGTTGGCATTACATTTTGGATCGG
>NZ_AGAF01000208.1 GCF_000224515.1 Desulfosporosinus sp. OT
TGTTGATCCTAATAAAGTCAGTGTTTTCAACGTAAATCATCTCTTCCTGTACTTATAAGTTTGTATCCATCCAACTGATAAAACTAGTTATCATTGAAAAAAACTATTTTAGTTTTTAGGAGGCCCAAAAACACCTGCTTTGCGTAAGGCTTCATAACTTATCACTAGCCCGGGTCCAACAATAAGACCTACAACCCCTCCAAGCAATTGGAGGCCGACGTACATCGAAATGAGGGTTGGCAGCGGATGGAGCCCAATTCCTTTAGCCATGATTCTAGGCTCCAGAAACTGACGTACGACAACAGTAATAAACCACATCACTAACAGCTTTAGCCCTTCTCCAAACGATCCTAAGATTAGTAACCCGATGATCCAAGGTACAAACAAAATGCCTGTACCAACAATCGGCACCAAATCTAAAAATCCAGCCAGCACCCCGAGTGTAACTGCATAACGATTGCCAATGAGCAACAGACCGACGATTGTCGTAAGCGCCGTCACGGATACTAAAATAGCTTGAGCCCGTATATATCCCACGACCGCTGCTCCCAAACCCTCACTAATTGCCTGAGCACTGACGTGCCAACGACGGGGAAAAATGTCAGAAATAAACTGTTTTACATTTGGATAACTTGAGCTCATAAGCAATGTCGCAACCAGGGACACGATGAGGACAATAAATACACGAGGTAACGCCGCCAGAAACCCCAGCAAAAACACACTCCCCGATTTAGCCCACTCTTGCAGGGTTCTAGCCAAGGTCTCTGTCGAAGTAAACAGAGTGCTTTGAATTTGAGGATTAAGCTTTACGAATTTTTCAACTGAGTCTACTTGCTTCGTTGCTAAATCCACAACATAGCCATAATTAGGCAACGTAATCGCCAACTCTGATAACTCTGTATAAAGGCGGGCCACAATCAAAAAAACAAAAAGACTCAATACTGCAATAGCCAAACTGAGCGTAAGTACCGCCGCATACGTCCGACGAATGCGTATGGATCTCATCAGACGCACAACAAGCGGTTCAAGTAAAAAGGCCAAAAGGAGAGCAATAATAAACGGTAAAAAGGCGCTAAACGTTTTTCCAATGACCTCGCCAAAAACAGGCAAGAATTCTTGGAAGAAATATGTAAAGACTTTCAACAGGACAAGCGCGCTTGTAACCACTGCAAGCCTATTGATACTTGCCCATAGAGGATGGTTATGGTTGAAGCTCAACTCTTTCACCTCACGATAATAGGATTACGCCGTAATATACCAACGGAAGTGCGAAGATAAGACTATCGAACCGATCCAAGACCCCCCCATGCCCCGGAATAAGCTTTCCAGAATCTTTTACCCCTGCGCTTCTTTTCAAGGCTGACTCGAACAAATCACCTACTTGAGCACTGATTCCAACAACCCCACCCAATACTATATACGTAATCCAGGAAGCGCCGCCAATTAAATGCCAAAACACTAAAGCCACCGTAATACAAAATACGAGTCCTCCAAAAGAACCTTCTAAAGTTTTCTTTGGACTAACCTGAGGTGCTAAAAGATGACGTCCGAATTGTCTCCCTATAAGGTATGCACCTATATCCGTAGCCCATACCATCAGAATCGTAAGAAAAGTCCACTCCATTCCTCTCGGAAGTTGCCGAAGCAAATAAATATGCGATAACAAAACCACTGCATACAAGACCGATAACAAATTAAAGTTTGCTTCTAATAATGGCGTCTTCGGAAAAGTCAAGGCAAGCCGTCCAAGCCCAATGAGAAGCCAGAAAACAAGAACCAGCATCATCCATTGTTGACCACCGACAAACAGATTGATCAGCCAAACAACCGTGACCACCATCGTTAGTTTATACCAAACGCGCATACCCATATGCTCACCAATTTGCAAAAATTCCCGCAACGATAATAAGGTTAACACAGCAACCAGAAAAGCTGTATATGGCCCACCTAAATATATTAGTCCCAAAAAAATTGGAGCACCAATCAATGCACTAATTGTTCTTATAAACATGTGCTACTCCTCAATTTGTATGTATTCCTCCGAAACGGCGATCCCGTTTCTGGTACACTTCAATCGCATCCAGTAAAGCCTTTTGGCCAAAATCTGGCCAGAGCTCCTCGACAACGACAATTTCTGTATAAGCAAGCTGCCAGAGTAAGAAGTTGCTTAACCTCATTTCTCCTGAGGTCCGAATAAGTAAATCCGGATCAGGAAGCCCACTTGTAAAGAGCGCTTTACTAAATCGTTCCTCATCAATTTCTTCAATACGTTGCTTGCCACTAATGACATCTTTACTCAGTTTTTTAACGGCATCTAAAATTTCAGATCGACCACCATAATTTAAGGCCAGGTTGAGAATGAGTCCTGTATTATTTTGAGTTTTCTCCATCGCGTGCTCTAATTCATGCTGCGCCTCACGAGGAAGGTCATTAATTTTCCCTATTGCTCGAATCACAACATTGTTTTGGTGAAGCTCCGCGAGTTCCTTTTTCAGATATTCTGTGAGCAATTTCATGAGAACTCCTACTTCATCTTTAGGCCTTCGCCAGTTCTCTGTAGAAAACGCATAAACTGTCAAGACTTCAATTTCCAGCTTAGAACAGGTCTTAACAATTTTACGTAAGGCCTCAACACCTGCCCGATGCCCCATTGAACGAGGAAGTGCTCGTTTCTGAGCCCATCGCCCATTACCATCCATAATAATGGCGATATGACGAGGCAGGCGGTCCCTAGCAACCTGGTTCAATGATTCCGCATTATTTTGTTTCCAAGGTTTGAACCACATCATCCCACCCCCTACTCGATGTTCGTAGTTCGATATTCGTTGTTCGAAATTCAAACTACAAGCTTCGGACTACGAATCACGAACCTTGAAAAGACCCCTATTTGATATTCGTAATTCGTACTTTCGTGGTTCTTAATTTGAGTATTGAACCACGAACTACGAATATCGAACAACGAGTAGGGGTCTAAGGCTGCCTAAGCGAAAATTTTTCATGCGCTAAAACGATGTCCAGGCGGTCATCAAATTCTCTGACGCGGACAACTCGGATGCTTCCCCACGCTTCCATTTTACCATGAGGGCGCGTAATTTGGAAAGCGTAAGGTTTACCCGAACGTTCAACTTCAATTTTAACTTCATTCCAGTCTCGGCCGAGCCAAGCATCCATCATACTTCGGTGATTTCGCTTTCCTTTGTTTCCATCACATGTTCAATTTCTTTGATAATCTTATCGGTCATCTTCTGAACATCTTCTTGAGCCCGCTTGATGTCATCTTCGGAGGCCTCGTGGTCTTTCTCCAGTTTCTTAAGCTTATCATTCACATCGCGGCGTACGTTACGGACCGCAACACGAGCTTCTTCCGCCTCTTTTTTCACTTTTTTCACCAATTCCGCACGTCGCTGTGCTGTGAGTTGGGGAATGATGAGACGAATCACCGTGCCATCACTTGACGGATTTAGCCCCAAATCTGATTTCATAATTGCTTTCTCAATGGCAGGAAGAACAGACTTATCCCAAGACTGGATCACTAACATTCTTGGTTCGGGTGTAGAGATATTCGCCAGCTGGTTTATGGGCGTTGGAGTTCCATAGTATTCGACCATAACCTTGTCCAAGACACTAGGATTCGCACGGCCCGCGCGGATCGTGGCGTATTCTCTACGTAACGCGTCAACCCCTTTATGCATCCGTTCTTCCGCGTCTTTAATCACCTCAGAGATCATTGACTATCCCTCCCAACATATGTTCCAATAGATTCACCCATGATAACACGATGAATATTACCCTCATTCGTGAGGTCAAACACTATAACTGGGATATCATTATCCATACAAAGTGAGGTCGCAGTAGAATCCATCACTCCCAAACCTTTACTCAGCACATCCAGATAACTCAATCGATCAAATCTCTTAGCTTGAGGATTCTTGAGCGGATCGGAATCATAGACTCCATCCACTCGTTTGGCCATTAAAATGACATCTGCCTCAATTTCAGCTGCTCTCAAAGCAGCTGTCGTATCGGTCGAGAAGTATGGATTACCTGTTCCAGCCGCAAAAATCACAATGCGTCCTTTTTCCATATGACGAATGGCTCGACGACGAATATAGGGCTCAGCAACTTGCCGCATTTCTATTGCAGATAAGACGCGAGTATCTGAACCAGCTTTTTCCAAGGCATCCTGTAAAGCCAAGGCATTCATCACTGTCGCTAACATACCCATGTAATCAGCTGTTGCCCGATCCATACCTTGAGCACTACCAGCAATGCCGCGCCATAAGTTTCCGCCACCAACGACTAGGCAAACTTCAACCCCCAGACTTCGAATTTCGGCCACTTGCTGCGCTACAGTAACTAGCATGTCATGTTGTAGCCCAAAGCCTTGAGAACCAGCAAGTGCTTCCCCGCTTATCTTAAGGACAACTCGTTCATACCGTGGTTTTTCCATGGATTAACCTCCATTAAACTAATTCTATGCCTAGAGAGCGAAACCTCTCACATTCGAAAAAGAGAACACCAGGGTGTTCTCTAAATAGATTGTCTAGGTTTGACTTATCGATTTACTTCTTTCATAACATCGGCAGCAAAATCATCTTGTCGTTTCTCAATTCCTGCACCAAGCTCATAACGAGTAAAGCGGCGAATAACAATACGTTCACCAATTATGGCCGTTTTGTCAAGAACTAAGTCGTGAATGCTCTTGTCAGGATCTTTGACAAAAGGCTGTTCCATTAAACAAACTTCTTTGTAAAATTTCTCAATTCTACCTTCAACCATTTTCTCGATGATTTTCTCCGGTTTACCTTCATTAAGAGCTTGCGCTTTCAAAATATCTCTCTCATGTTGGAGCACTTCTGCTGGAACATCTTCTTTGGTCAGATATTGTGGGTTCGCTGCTGCAATATGCAAGCCAAGATCGCGAACTAATACTTTAAATTCATCTCCACGAGCCACAAAGTCTGTCTCACAGTTTACTTCGAGCAATACACCAATTCGTCCTCCACCATGGATATAGGACTCAACCGTTCCCTCTGCTGCAACACGACCTTCTTTTTTTGCGGCGGCTGCAAGTCCTTTCTCCCGTAGAAAATCACAAGCCTTTTCTGTATCACCATTACACTCGACAAGTGCTTTTTTGCAATCCATCATACCAGCACCAGTACGTTCCCTGAGCATTTTAATTTGAGCTGAGCTTACGTCTGCCATACTTACCCCTCCTATAATTCGATGCACGATGCTCGAGGCACGATGCACGATAAGTAAAATTAGTGGAGCTATAGTTCGATGTACTATGCTCGATGCGCTATATTCGACACAATTTGCGATATTTTATGCCTCGCACGTATAGAGGCCCGAGGCGCGATATTCGAACCTCGAACCTTCATTAAAAACTATATTCACGAAGCACTATGCGTGGTAATCGAACCTCGTGCTTCGCATATCGATTTTATCCTTCGGCTACTTCCCCAGATTCCTCAACCTCATCTAGGTTGCCTTGTTGCCCTTCAATAATAGCATCAGCCATTTTCGCAGTAAGCAATTTGACAGCACGAATTGCATCATCGTTAGCTGGAATAACAACATCAATTTCATCCGGATCGCAGTTTGTATCAACAATTGCTACAATTGGAATATGCAAACGACGTGCTTCTGCAACCGCAATACGTTCTTTACGTGGATCTACGATAAACAACGCGTCCGGAAGCTTTTTCATGTTCTTGATGCCACCTAAGAAGCGCTCCAGCTTTTCCATCTCATGACGAAGCGCGGAAACCTCTTTCTTGGTAAGCACTTCAAATACGCCTTCTGCCTCCATCCGTTCCAAAACACGCAAACGGTCGACTCGTTTTTGGATCGTTTGGAAGTTTGTCAGCATACCACCGAGCCAACGCTCGTTCACAAAATACATACCGCAACGTTCAGCTTCATCTTTGACAGATTCTTGGGCTTGCTTCTTAGTACCTACAAACAACATGGTACCGCCTTCAGTAGCAAGGTTCCGAACAAAGTTAAAAGCTTCATCAACTTTCTTTACGGTTTTTTGGAGATCGATAATGTAGATTCCATTCCGCTCCGTAAAAATATAACGAGCCATTTTCGGATTCCAGCGGCGCGTTTGGTGTCCGAAGTGAACACCTGCTTCTAATAATTGTTTCATCGAAATTACTGCCATTGTGTTTAAAACCTCTTTCTTGTTTGTTTTTTTCCTCCGCAAGTTCATCTCAAAACGCCCCCTGCCTCCCGACAGGGAACTGGCGCTATAATCCCATTGCGTGTGTCATTAAATCACACTGATTACAGAATAGCACATTCTACAATTCATTGCAAACCTATTTATTCAAGCCCACATAACTCTGAAGGTTGGAACGCAAGCCGTACCTCTGAATAAAATTTTCCAAGTCACTCATAAGTTCGGGAAAGGGGAAATAGAATTCGCTCACGTAATAAAACTCATCATTCGTACGAATCTGAGCAACTTCCTGCCCTTTTCCATCGAAATAGAACGCAACTCTTCGAATATCCTTTGGTTCTAAGATGTGCTCCCCAAGCAACGATTGAAAGACAATTTGCCCCTCTTCTATTTGCACATGTTTACTTTTGCCAATAACCCACAAGGCTAGGATTCCCAGCCCGGAAACAACATAGATTCCGATAAGCACCCTTAGTTCCATGATCGGCAGCTTTCTAAGGAAATGCACACTACCCATAATAAGGGGATAGAGGATCAGAAACATGAGGCCTGGCACGATAAGCGGTCTCAGTTGGTAAACGTAATCATGTTCATCCATGAAATTACCCTCCGATACAGCGGTCTGAAAACAGAGGCCAGGAATCAGAAGGGGAATACCCTGTTCTGACTCATCTGGCTTCTGACCCCTGACTTCTATTTAGTGTGTTTGATATGTTTATCAAGTTCGTCCAGCAAATAATCGTTAAGAACTCGGATATAAGTTCCTTTCATGCCTAACGACTTGGATTCAATCACACCGGCCGATTCAAACTTGCGCAGTGCATTAACTATGACAGAACGAGTAATCCCCACTCGATCAGCAATCTTGCTGGCTACCAACAGTCCTTCTCCGCCCCCCAATTCGGCAAAGATATGCTCTACTGCCTCTAGTTCAGAGTACGATAGGGTTCCTACAGCAATTTGGACTGCCGCCTTTTTACGAGCTTCTTCTTCTGCGCGTTCCGCCTTTACCCGCAGAATTTCCATTCCTACAACCGTCGCCCCGTATTCGGCAAGCACAAGATCGTCTTCATTAAACTCTACGTCGTATTTAGCTAACACGAGCGTCCCAACTCGTTCGCCTCCACCTAAAACCGGTACAACGGTAGTAAGTTTATTCGTGAAATGACATCGTTCATTAGAATTAAACACACAGCCATTGGCAACCTGACAAGTATTCGTTAAAGTCTCGGTGACTTTCATCAGACCTTCATTATAGCTTTCAGGAAAGCGTTCCGATCTCCTTGCAATTTCCTCCATTGTTCCACAAACAAAATGGTCCATAAAACTATACCCAAGAATTTTCCCTCGTCGTCCCACAATATAGCAGTTGGCAAGCACAGCCTGCTGGAGAACTTTAGCCATTTCCTCAAAATCAACCGGATTTCCAGCAGCACGCTGGATCAACTTATTAATGGTTCTCGTTTTTTCTAACAATGTTGCTTTGTCCATAAGTTTTAGTTATCCTCCTTAAACTTGCTTCATGAGTTATATTATTACTTCAACCATCTATCTACAGGATATAGCGCGCCAAATCTTGATTTTGAACCACATTACCCAAACGATGCTGAACATATTCGCGATTTATTGTGACAGTGTAATCATCAGGCAGTTCAGAAGCTTCAAACGATAATTCTTCCAGTACTTTTTCGACAATCGTATGCAGTCGTCGAGCCCCAATATTTTCAGTGGAAGAATTCACTTTGTAGGCGACCTCTGCTAATTCATCAATAGCATTCTCTGTAAAATCTACCTTTATTCCTTCAGTTCCCAATAAAGCGCTGTACTGTTTAATTAACGACGATTGAGGTTCTGTAAGAATACGTTTGAAATCAGCTACACTTAACGATTCAAGTTCCACACGAATAGGGAATCTTCCCTGCAGTTCGGGAATGAGGTCGGAGGGCTTGCTGAGATGAAAAGCTCCCGCAGCAATAAACAGGATGTGATCGGTTTTGACCGGTCCATACTTCGTGACGACGGTAGAACCCTCAACGATCGGGAGAATGTCACGTTGTACTCCTCCCCTGGAAACGTCTGAGCTACCCGCGTTTTCGCGTCCTGCAATTTTATCGATTTCATCTAAGAAAACAATTCCCTCATGTTCAGTTCTCCGGATGGCATCTTGAACCGCTTCATCTTGGTCAATCAAGTTTTGAGTTTCTTCATTGATCAAGATTTTCCGTGCCTCGCGTACGGTTACTTTTCGTTTTTTGTGCCGCTTAGGGAGCATCCCAGACATCATATCCTGAATATTCAAGCCCATCTCCATCATGTTGTTGTTACCTAACATATCGGAAAGTGGTGTATTTTCTTCAACAGATATCTCAATAACATGCTCTTCTAGTCCCCCCAGACGCAAACGGTCCGCCACTATCTTGCGCTCTTGTTCAATTTCCGGAGTCACGTCAATTTTCTTTTCTTGCTCTGACCCCTGCCCGAACAACATCTGAAAAGGATTACTTGATGAACTCTCCGAGCGTTTTTCTGGAACCAATAACTCAACCAAGCGTTTCTCGGCATTGATCGCCGCCTGCGCCTGAACCTTATCTGCGCGCTCTACCTTCACCATGCGCAAAGCAATTTCGACCAAATCACGAATAATGGCTTCCACGTCTCGGCCCACATAACCAACTTCAGTAAACTTCGTGGCTTCAATCTTAATGAATGGGGCGCGAACAAGCTTTGCCAACCTCCGGGCAATCTCCGTCTTCCCAACGCCCGTCGGACCAATCATCAAAATGTTTTTCGGTATAATTTCTTCTTGCAATTGCTCTGTTAAACAAGAACGTCGATAACGATTACGCAAAGCAACTGCAACAGCACGTTTTGCCGCATCTTGTCCTACAATGTAGCGGTCCAATTCACGGACAATTTCGCGTGGAGTCAAGCTGTCCATAGTTTCACCCCCTATAACGTTTCTACAATGATCTGCTCATTAGTATAAACACAAATTGAAGCAGCTACAAGCATAGCTTCACGTACAATTTCCGCAGTAGGCAAATCTGTATGTTTTGCCAAGGCACGAGCAGCAGCTAAAGCATAGTTTCCACCGGATCCGATTGCGGCAATTCCATCGTCGGGTTCAATGACTTCACCTGAACCCGATAAAATCAAAAGGTTTTGGGCATCCGCAACCAAAAGTAGTGCTTCAAGGTTTCTTAGCATTTTGTCGGTTCGCCATTCCTTAGCAAGCTCCACCGCCGCGCGCTGAAGATTCCCATGATACTCCTCCAGTTTTTGTTCAAACTTATCAAAAAGCGTAAACGCATCCGCAACGGATCCCGCAAACCCTGCAATCACTTTTTCATGAAACAAACGACGGACTTTCCGGGCTGTATGTTTCATTACGGTTGCCTGACCAAAGGTCACTTGACCGTCCCCTGCTATGGCTACGTGTTCCCCTTTTTTAACTGCGACTATAGTCGTTGCATGAAACATGATTAACCCTCCCTAATGAAGTTTACTCGTGCATTTTCGGCGTGTCAAGTCAATTGTAGGCAATTTACCCCTTTTTGTGAAAATTTACTATTTTTCTGGCATACGTAAGTCCTTCGCTCGAGGATGAGATTGAGTATAGACGTCTTTAAGGCGTTCACGAGTTAGATGCGTATAGATTTGAGTAGATGAAAGTTTCTGATGCCCCAGTAACTCTTGGACACTTCGCAAATCAGCTCCACCATCCAACAGATGAGTGGCAAATGAATGACGGAGCATATGTGGATTCACATGTTGTTCCAGGCTAATCTTGGCGACCAATTTGTCTAAAACTCTCCGGACCGACCTATCTGATAGACGCGTTCCTTGATAATTAAGCAAAAGAGCCTGATTGTCATCTGAACGCAATCCCAGATAAACCCTAATTGCCTGAATTGCATAGTTGGTTACCGGGACCACCCTCTCCTTGCTCCCTTTCCCGAGGACCCTGATTAGCCCGCTTTCCAGATCAAGATCCTCTCGATTTAAGCCAATGAGTTCACTGACCCTTAGCCCAGAGCCATAGAGCAACTCCATAATTACTTGATCGCGTGAACCCAATAGATTTGTACCATCGGGAGCCTTTAACAGCACCTTTACCTGATCTAGATATAGAAAATGCGGGAGTTTACGTCCTAATTTTGGACTTGCTACCCGCTGTACCGGATTTATTAAAAGGATTTCTTTACGACATAGAAATTTGAAAAACGACCTTAGCGCAGCAAGCTTACGCGCCATGCTTTTTCTAGCCAATCCATGTTCTGCTAAAACACCTAGGAAACTGCGAACAATATAGACATCGATCATATCCACCATGAGTGATTCTGGTTCCAACCCCTGTTCGAGTGCGGCAAAACGGAAAAATTGACCTAGATCAGTCTGATAAGCAATAACGGTATGCTCTGATCGGTTTTGAGAAGATTGATAACCTGCAAATAAGCTTAACGCTTCATCGACCAGCACTTGCTTACCTCCCTAAATCCTCCCGCCCACAGAACTCCTCAAGAAAAGCCAAAGCGCGTTCAGAAATTTGTGCATTTTTTTCGCGCTTGTCCCGTATTCTTTTGGACAAAGGCGGGAGCAATCCAAAGTTTATGTTCATCGGTTGAAAACTCTGACTAGGAGAACCCTCCAAATGACGAGCTAACCCCCCCAACGTCGTTTCTGCTGGGAAAACGAGGCCATCTCTCTGATTCAACCGCCGCCAAGCGTTAAGGCCTGCTAGAAGCCCGCTCGCTGCAGATTCAACATATCCTTCAACCCCAGTCATTTGACCGGCAAAGAAAATTGTTGGCTTTGTCTTTAGACTAAAATCTGCTTTAAGTACCTTAGGGGCGTTGAGAAAAGTATTTCTATGCATCACTCCATAACGCACGAACTCAGCATTTTCCAAGCCGGGAATTAACGAAAACACCCGTTTTTGTTCCCCCCATTTTAAATGAGTTTGAAAACCTACTAAATTAAAAAGTGTTCCCGCTTGATTTTCCTTACGAAGCTGTACAACGGCGTGAGATTTCCGCCCTGTTCGAGGATCCAACAGTCCAACTGGTTTTAAGGGACCAAACGTCAGAGTCTGGGGACCACGCTTGGCCATCACTTCAACAGGCAGACAGCCTTCAAAAACCTTCCCCTGTTCAAAGCCTTGAACTTCAGCTGTCTCTGCCTCTATCAACGCGTTATAAAACGAGTCGTACTCGTCCTTAGTCATAGGACAGTTTAGATAATCTGCTTCTCCCTTGTCGTAACGTGAAGCCCAAAAAGCCTTGTCTAAATCAATTGATTCAAGCGTGACAATCGGGGCAGCCGCATCGTAAAAGGAAAGTGCTTCTTCTCCGGTTAACCTCCGGATATCTGCCGCTAAATCATCGGAAGTCAAAGGACCGCTCGCCACCACAGTGATTCCTTCTTGCGGTATTTGATGCACTTCCTCCCGATGAACATGTACGTTGGGATGATGTTCTAATCGCTCTGTAATCTCACTCGAAAATAGTTCTCGATCGACTGCCAAAGCCCCACCCGCGGAAACAGCATTATGATCTGCTGCCCCCATAATGAAGGACCCTAAACGGCGCATTTCTTCTTTTAATAGCCCCACAGCGTTCTCTAAACCAGCCCCTCGTAACGAGTTGCTGCAAACTAGTTCTGCAAACTGGTCGGTTTGATGTGCGGGAGTCGTTTTATGCGGACGCATTTCATATAGGTCGACTCTTACCCCGCGCTCAGCCAGCTGCCAAGCGGCCTCTGAACCTGCGAGACCTGCTCCGATAATAGTTATAGATTGCTGCATGTGTCCATTCTCTCCTTATCTCAATAGAATCCGTTCAGCCAAAATCTAGCTTTCTTCAATCATTTTTGTATAACGGCATTCCGGATTTGTACATACATATTTTTTTTGTCGTTTTGAAGATTTAATCACCATTAACTGCTGACACTCTGGGCATGGTTCAGGAGCTGGCATTTCCCAAGATACAAAATCACAATCTGGATATGCACTGCAGCCGTAAAATTTACGCCCCTTTTTTGAGCGACGGATCACAAGTGGTTTCGTGCATTTTGGGCAATTCGCACCCACTTCTTCAAGCAGTGGTTTTGTATTTCGACAGTCTGGAAATCCAGGACACGCTAAAAATTTACCATAACGTCCCATCTTGATCACCATATTCCGTCCACATAGGTCACAAATTTCTTCGGAGACTTGATCCTCAATTTTAACCTTGCCAATCTGCTCTTCAGCATAGGCTAAGGTCACTGAGAATGGCGTGTAATAGTCTTTAACCACAGACTTCCACGGTGCGCTACCTTCCTCAATTAGATCAAGCTTCTCTTCCAAGTTAGCCGTGAACTCCAAATTTAAAATATCCGGAAAATATTCTTTAAGTAAGGTTATCACGATGTCTCCAAGTTCTGTAGGAAGGAGTTGTTTCTCCTCTTTAACTACATAACCTCGAGTTTGAATTGTTTCAATAGTTGGTGCATATGTACTCGGTCTTCCAATACCTTCTTCCTCCATTTTACGAACGAGAGAGGCTTCCGTAAATCGAGGCGGCGGTTCAGTGAAATGTTGTTTCTCTTGAATTTTGACAAGCTTAAGTATTTCTCCCGGAGAAACTGAAAGTGTCAATGAATTCTGTTCCTCATCAACAGTCTCCTCATCATCTTTTCCTTCTTCATACACAGCTAAAAATCCAGAAAAACGGACCGTCGTGGCATTCGCCCGAAATAAGTAGTCACCCACCACGACATCGACCGTCAAGGTATCCGTGATTGCTACACTCATCTGACTCGCAATAAAGCGCTCCCAAATCAACCGATATAATCGTAACTGATCTCGTGACAAAATACCCTTTAACAAATCCGGAGTCCGTAAGGGCAGTGTCGGGCGGATCGCTTCATGCGCTTCCTGCGCTCGCCCTTTATTTGCGAATTGGCGAGGTTCAGGAGGATAATAATCGTTCCCATAGTGTGACAGAATCCATTCTTTAGCCTCATCCTGGGCAGTTTCGGCAATCTTGACCGAATCTGTACGCATGTAAGTGATTAAACCGACGGTTCCTTCTTTACCTAGGTCAAGACCCTCATACAATTGCTGTGCTAACATCATCGTGCGCTTCGGCGAAAAACTCAATTTGCGATGGGCTTCTTGCTGCAAGCTACTTGTTATGAAGGGCGGTGCAGGGAGCTTTTTCTTTTCTTTCGTACGGACATCGGAAACATGAAAATCTTTCCCAGCGATATCTCCTAGAATGATTTCCATTTCCGCTTTCGAGGAAATAGCAACTTTTTGCCCAGATTTCTTTAACATCTTGGCCAAAAATTTTCCTCCGGCCGCTTGAAGATTAGCTGTTACACTCCAATACTCTTCCGAAACAAAAGCCCTAATTTGCTCTTCTCGATCGTCAATTAAGCGTACAGCTACGGATTGAACTCGGCCTGCGCTTAACCCTTTCTTAATTTTCCGCCAGAGCAAAGGGCTTAACTGATAACCGACTAAACGATCCAAAACTCGACGGGCTTGCTGGGCATCCACCCGATCCATATCAATCTGTCGAGGATGCTTTATAGCCGCCTGTATTGCCCCTTTGGTAATCTCATGAAATTCAATTCGATTCTTATCACCCGAGTTAAGTCTCAACAAATGGGAAAGATGCCAAGCTATAGCTTCTCCCTCACGGTCTGGGTCAGAAGCCAAGAACACTTTATCTGCCCCTTTAGCCGCTGCTCGTAAATCTTTGATTAAATCTCCTCGCCCGCGAATCGCAATATATTTTGGTTCGAAGTCGTGTTCTAAGTCAACACCCAATTGACTTTTCGGCAGATCCCGTAGATGCCCCATTGAAGCTTTAACCGTGTAACGGCTTCCCAGAAATTTACTGATTGACTTCGCCTTGGCGGGCGACTCTACAATTACTAGCGTTTTAGACATAAATTCACCTCAAATAAACTTAAAGACACACTTACTCGAAGTTCGAGGCGCGATGCGCGAAGTTCGAACTCGAATTATTAAAGAAGACCAAGAGTTAAGGATAAAGTTTGTATCATTCCTGATATTACACTTATTTCCAATTTCAATTATTCTAAGCATATTGGTTGAACGTTGGTAAAACTAAGCCCTATCTTAACGTCTTTTTCATAGTATGTCTAGCACTCTCGGGCTAATACATAATGTTGACCTGGTAATTGTGTGACTTTTCCTCCTAATTGCAGTTCCAATAAGGCCAGTGAAAGGATAGACACTGGCAATGTTGAATGGATAGCAATTTGATCAATATGCAGAGGGACATCACTTAACCGCTGTAGAATTGACAGATGATCCAATTCGGCAGGATGCACCGTTTCTTTAGGTAAAAGTTCTTTGTTAAATGAAATTTGGGTCGCATATTTGGACCATGCCGGTAGCTCATTACAAATATCTTCGATCCTTTCCACTATTTTTGCTCCCTGACGTATTAAATGATGAGGCCCCCGGCTCACCGGACTAAAGATCGGCCCTGGGACTGCAAATACTTCTCGTCCTTGTTCCAAAGCAAAATCAACTGTGATCAAAGCTCCGCTTCTTTCCGCTGCTTCCACGACCACAACCCCATAAGAACACCCGCTAATCAATCGATTACGCGCAGGAAAATGCAACGCATTCGGTGGAGTACCGGGCGTAAACTCACTAATTAAAGCGCCTTTTTCTAAAATATCTTCAGCTAGGCGCTGGTTTTCCAAAGGATAAATTCGGTCAAGACCACAGCCAAGAAAAGCCCAAGTCGTCCCCTGACTGTCGAGAGCGCCTTGATGAGCAGCAGTATCAATCCCTCTGGCGAGACCACTGGCAATGACAATCCCTTTAGCTGCAGCGTCACGCGCCAAGACTCGTGCTGCAGATTTACCATAAGTGGTCGCTTGGCGTGAGCCTACAAAAGCTAACACCTCTGCATCACCTCGAAGATGCCCCCGATAATAGAGCAGAGGGGGTGCCCCCGCCAGCTCAAGTAATAGATGGGGATAATTACTTTCATCCGGCGTGATCAGCATAATTCCCTGTTGACTCAGTGCCGTTCCAATCTCCCGAGGTTCAATGTCTTTTCTTACCTTTAAAATTTCTCTAATCCATTTTTCCTGATTAGCAACTTGAAGATAGCTGCTTTGTGGAGCCTCCCATGCTTTTACTGCACTACCGAAGTGAGCAATAAGCTGCCGTAAATGTTGACTTCCAACACCTTTAATCGTGCGGAAAGCCGCTCGAATAATCTTTTCCTTTTCTATCCCCATGCATATGCCCTCCCTTGCCCTCCTTTTCGGGACAAAAGGATGCATCTCCTGCGTAGAGAATTGTCGAATATTCTTGTTTTAGGTGAAATAGTGCAGTATCGGGAAAAATCATTGGTTTGTATCATCACCGTACTAAGATCTCCAACCTTATTTAGCCCGTCTCTGAAAGAACGCACGAGGATTGGTCTTTAGCCACAATTCCCTCCAAGCCAAGCTTCTCAATCCCTTGCCAAAGCTTAGAGCCGTCTAAAGTTTTTCAACTCGTATTGGCTCCATAACTTTGATGGGAAATTGTGCTCACCTCTATGCTCCTTTGGCCCGTTTGGTTGTCCGTTTTCGAGGGATCAAGGTAGATTTCGGCTTCTCAGCGCTGGGTTGATCTTCGTCTGACGTTACACTCTCAACTGGTGCTTTTGGAGCTTCTGATAACACTGGCTTGTCCGCGTTTGATGCTTCAGTAGTCGCTAGTTTACCTTTTTCTTTTTCCGTCAGCGCAATACTTGCCTGCAGGGCTTCCATAAGATCGACTACTTTTCTTCCTTTTTCCGGAGCCTCCACTTTAAAGTTCTGACCGGCTACTCTGCTTTCGATTAATTCCGCCATTTGTTCATGTAACTCATCGTGATATTTTTCAGGATCAAAGGGACGCGCTAAATTATCAATTAATTGACGAGCCATTGTCAATTCTGTTTCTGTCGGAACAACCCGCTCCCAGACCGTATCCATATGGCGGATTTCCTGCGGATAATACATCGTTTCCATCACAAGGCCTTGTTCAAAAACCCGCAGACATGCCAAATGCTGTTTGGAACGCATAGTTACCCGTGCCAAGGCGACTTTCCCACTCTCCTCCATCGCCTGACATAGTAAACGATAAGCCTTCTGGGCAGTTTCTTCAGGGGATAAATAATATGATTTTTGATAATATATGGGGTCAATCTCTTTTAAATCAATAAAATCAAGAATATCAATTGAGCGACTCATAGGTTGTTCCAGCGCAGCAAGATCCTCATCATTTAAAACAACATATTGATCTTTATCGTATTCATATCCCTTAATTAAATCTGCAGCTTCAACTTCCAGATCGCAGGATGGGCATTTCTTGATCGAACGAATCCTGTGGTGGCAGTCTTTATGAAGATAATTAAACTTAAATTCCTTAGATTCTGTAGCCGCATGCATTTTTACCGGAACATTAACCAAACCAAAACTGATTGATCCCTTCCATAACGTATGCATTTAACATTCCTCCCCGACTTAGTGTGAACATGAAAAGATTTATTAATACAACCACGACATTAAAGACTTCCCTAACAAAGACAAAAAAACTCTGTTCTTTTTTGAACAGAGTTAATAAATTCTCCTTATTGGGGTAAAGTTAATTATAAAATTATTACTTGACTTCATCATAAACAAATCTCGAATTAATTATCCTGTGGTATCTTATTTCTTCTGCCCAAAATAGTCCTGTTCAATTTTTAGGAATATCGCAATAATAATTTTATGGTTACTCATTCCTACTTTACCAAGAAAATTCGAGTTCTTTTCACACATACTATCTTCGACATCAAGCTATACTAATATCACTTTCATCAACAGTGTTGTTGAAAGAAACTGTCCAATGGGAAGGAGGATTCTCATGTCAAGACGACGTAAAAGCATCATGTCTTACGAGTTGAAGGAACAAATTGCTCAGGAATTAGGTTTTGCGGGGACCCTTCGCCAAGAAGGATTTGGAGGAGTTTCTTCAAGAGACTGTGGCAACATGGTGAAAATGGCCATTGAAATGGCAGAACGTAAACTCCCCGGGAACAACCCTATGTAACAATGTGGACTGAATCTCACTTTAAGAGCCGAGCAATATTTATTTTGCTCGGCCTATTTAATTGAATATTCAGGATCATTACTGAAATACATTTTAGATATACTACCTTACTCTAAAACCATTAGCTCAAAGAAAAAACACTAGCTTCGAATGGTCTAACCTCTATTTCTAATGCGAAATTTGTGCTACTGTAGTTGCTGATCAATAATTGACTCTCTTGGTATCTTATATCTTCAGAGAGATTTAAGCACTTAACTTCTGCAGAGAAATTAAGAATGACAAGTATCTTCTCTTCGCTGTTATTCTCGAAAATGTCCTTTTCAGCCTTTTGTATTTCTGCGAGTTTCTTTTTTCCACAGCCAGGAACTCTTCTTAATTTGGGAATACGTAAATATACATAGAGATGTTCATCATTTGGACATAGGAGACGGTAATCCCCATAAATGAGAACAGCTTTTTCTTTTCTAAGCTTAATAAGTTGACGATAATAGTGAAAAACCGAGTCCGGGTTTGCTAAATTGTCTTCGACATTAACCTCAGGATAATTAGGATTTAAATTAATCCATGGTTTACCCGCCGTAAAACCTGCATGTTCTGAGTTGTTCCATTGCATAGGTGTACGTGCATTGTCCCGGCTGCGCTCATGTATTATGTCCATAACTTGCTCAATCTTCATTCCCGAAGCAATGGCTTCTTTATAAAAATTGAGTGTATCAATATCCCGGTAATATGAGATATCCGGGAATTTGACGTTAGTCATCCCAATCTCTTCACCTTGGTAAATATACGGAGTTCCTTGCAAAGTATGAAGCATTGTTGCCAGCATTTTGGCAGACCGGACCCGAAAAGTATCGTCATTTCCAAAGCGGGATACCGCACGCGGTTGGTCATGATTATTGAGGAATAGACTATTCCAACCAATTCCTTCAAGAAAATCTTGCCAATCACTAATAATCCTTTTGAAATCACAAAGTTTCCAAGGTACTATTTTCCATTTATCTCCGTCGCCGTAGTCCAGTTCTAATAGTTCGAACAGAAACACCATACTAAGTTCATGACGGTCTTCACCGACCAAAAGCTCAGCCTTTTCACAATTCACACCCGGAGTCTCACCCACTGTCATAATATCAAACTTTGAGAGAACCTTTGCATACATCTCCCGTAGGAAATAGTGTAGACGCGGTCCATTACGGTAATAATCTCTTCCCCACTGATAAGGCCCCTCTTTAGATCCGGAGGCATCGGGCAGTCCTTCAGCCTTGGAAATAAGATTAATAACATCCATCCTGAAACCATCTATTCCTTTTTTTAACCACCAGGTCATCATATCATAAACATCATGACGTAACGCTTTGTTCTCCCAGTTGAGGTCCGGCTGTCTATCGGAGAATAGATGGAGATAGTATTCTCCCGTCATTGGATCATATTCCCAGGCCGAGCCTCCAAATTCCGAAGCCCAGTTATTTGGTTCCCTGCCATTGTCTTGACCTTTTCGCCAAATGTAATAGTTTCTGTAAGGATTATCTAGCGAAGAACGAGAAGCCACGAACCAAGGATGTTCATCAGAAGTGTGGTTAATTACAAGATCCATGATCAACTTCATACCTCGTTGATGAACTTCATTTAATAACTCTTCCCAGTCCTCCATTGTGCCAAATCCGTCCATTATTTTGTAATAGTCACTAATGTCATATCCGTTATCATAATACGGCGACTTATACACTGGACTAAGCCAAATAATGTTCACCCCAAGTAACTGCAGATAATCGAGCTTTTGGATGATTCCCTTTAAATCCCCGATCCCATCAGCATTGCTATCCAGAAAACTACGTGGATAAATCTGATAAACTGTACCCTCTTTCCACCAAGCTTTTTGCATCTTAGGCACCCCTTGAAATCGTTGATATAGTAAATGTATCGTTAGCCTCATCCGGCGAAATGCCATCAGATTTTTGCAAAGACTCAAGTCCCACTGAGGCTAGAATAGCTTCTGCAATCTGTTTTTCCCGTTCGGTCATTTTCTTCCTCCCTGCTTAAAGGTATTCGTGGGAGGATCTGAAGTCCCTCCCTGCTTAAAGGTATTCGTGGGAGGATCTGAAGTCCCTCCCTGCTTAAAGGTATTCGTGGGTGGATCTGAAGTCCCTCCCTGTTTAAACCCTATTCCCCTTGTGCTAGGTGATTTAACCAACCTCGCTAGTAATTCCAATATTCCTCATAATTATGCACATGAACGCTGGTAAGTGACTGTGCCTTCCCGACCCATATTCAATATTCATCCGGCAGCATCACAAAGAGTCTATCCGGTTCATATCAAACAACCAAGGACCGTATTTTTCCTCATTTTTACTGACAACCCATTTTTACTTTGCAAGTTGTCATTCGTCCATATTCTTCTTTATTACACCTCTGAGTTCGTAACATACAGAATTGGCTTCCAAACTCCTTAAACACACATTGTTTCATTATTTAACGGATTAATTTCTATTGCCTCACGATCCATAGCTTCAACGATCTTAGGGCCAGCAATGCTACCGTTGACTTGACATCGATTATTTGTTGCTATTTCCTTTTTTTGTGCCACAGTAATATAACAAAGCCCATACCCTAAGATTGAAAA
Source organism: Desulfosporosinus sp. OT (assembly GCF_000224515.1). Classification (GTDB taxonomy): domain Bacteria; phylum Bacillota; class Desulfitobacteriia; order Desulfitobacteriales; family Desulfitobacteriaceae; genus Desulfosporosinus. The sequence goes on from NZ_AGAF01000208.1 coordinate 19,909, forward strand.
GAAGGAGGCCGTTACAAAAAAATCAAAGTCCATTAATGAATACCTTCCTCCCCAGAATTTGTATTTAAAATAGTGCATTAACACTAGAGGTCATTTCTCATTATCATAAGACATAACTTTAGCACCGTTGGCAAGAAATGCTTTCTCCCAATTATCGACATAAGATCCTGTGGCCCACTCTGCCATAACCACTGTTTCTCCAATGTTCATGTCGATTTTAGCCAATGGCTCACTATCCAGTAAATCAGCACTGATTCCGTAGACATATAGCTTACTTTTTGTTATAACCAGTGCAATATCACGATTGGGCGAGGTAAAAGCATCCATAGCGTCTGGAATTCGGTCTTTAATGTTCTGCCAACTCAAGCACAATGTATCATAATAAATCAATTTAGCTGGAGGAATCAGATTAACGTTATAGTCCATATAGTGAAGTTCACCTTCGTTATGATAGTTAATTCTTCCTTGGAGGTACCAATGCCCATTTTTTCGGGTGAGCCCAAAATTCTCTTCAAATTCATCCTCATCCACCAAGGTAATCCCTTCATTGCTTAAAACTCGGAGGGGCCGGGCTCTGGCGCTTCTATAAGCAGTTAACCCGTTGGTCCCCAGTAAATCTGACAGCTTGATTCCACTTGATGCAGAGATTTTATCCACGGGTAGTACCTGCAAATGCTTAATGTGACTTGAATCGTTTTCTATAGCCACGTAATCATTGCCAACATAATCAATTGTTTTAATAAAAGTTCCTTTATCAACTATTTTCTGATTGATTCCCATAACCCGTTCTTGCTTAACTGGTATCTTGGTTGTAACATCGTGAGCTGATAATTCATTTTCTATTTTTGTTCCATTCAGGGCATTACGCACCTGAAGCTCCCAAAAGCCACTACTACGCGGGAAGAAAATATTATTACCCGTTAAAATCGAACGCAACTTTTTATTGTCCGCTGCTATCCATAATGTCTGATACTTGAAGTTATTCTCATGTTCGCTGTTGCTATCTGTCTCTGACGGTACTCTAAGTCCTACCAGAACACCTGATGTTCCCGGCATGCTCTGATCGTTTGTATTAAATTCATTGGGGTTGGCCGTTGCTAAAGAATTATCCACCTGATCCGAAACTTTTTGGAGGTAGAGCGCATTGTTCTGGATAAAGCCTATAACCTTAGAATCATCAATTTTCATAAATTCGCCCAAGAAATTCTCTGCTGCAGAAACAGTAATGACATCAACCTCTTCACTATCAGGCACTAAGGTGCTTGATAGATTTAGATATTTAGTCATTAAATAATCTGTAGAATTAACCTTTTTTATCTTATAGGTAGGCTTACTCCAGACATAATCACCCAACATGGCTGCGTTCTGTGTAAATTGAGCACTCTCACCTACCCAGTTCTGATTATCCTCGCTAGAGTTCCCACTGCTCTTCAAGTCTTGGATTACCGTCCATTTCCCTTCCAGTGCGCAGACGTTTTTAAGCGGTGGGATGATTTTACCCGCTGTTGTCCAGGAAAGATTGGTACAGCCACTGAGCAAGAGAAGTGTGAGACTGACAATCAACACCTTATAGATCCTAACCACAGGAACTCGCCCCTTTAATTAAGTTAATGACAACGACTGTCCCTTGATTAACCTCACTGGTGATTTCCAACTTACCACCCATTAAATTAACAATCTCCTCGCAAATTGATAGCCCGATTCCATTTTTGGAGCGTGAACTTTTCCCTTTATAAAATTTTTCTTTAACCATAGGTAGCTCTTCATCTGCTATTCCGCATCCAGTATCCTTAATCGTAAATATAAACCCTTCATTTAGAATCTCAACATTAAACGTAATCCAGCCACCCGCAGACGTAAAGTTGAAAGCATTGTCCAAAATATTAATGAATAACTGCTTTAGCCGATTGGAATCTGTGATTAGGGATGGCAAATTTTCCGGGTATTGGACGGTAAAATTGACATTTTCTCGCACTGCCCTTGGGGTTAGTTGTTTGTGGATATATTCCATAAGATTGACCATGTTGATCTCTTCGTTTTGCAGCTTGATTCGGCCAGAGACAAACTTGGAAAAATCCAATAGTTCTTCCACCATATGAGTTAACCGTTCACTTTCTTTGGCAATAATGCCTAGACCGTCATTAAGCATCTCTTTCTGCTGGAATTTTTCGTTTTGTAAAGTAATCGCCCAGCCCATAATTGATGTCAGTGGAGTTCGTAGCTCATGCGAAACCGACGAAATAAAATCATTTTTTAACTGTTCTTTTTTTACAATTTCATCAGCCATATAGTTCAGCGTATCTGAAAGCTTGCCGATCTCATCATCATGAGTTTTCTGACTCCGGGCCTTAAAATTGCCTGTTGCCATTTCTTGAGCCACCTCAGTTACTTCCTTCAAAGGTACAATAATTGTATTGGCTAAAAAGATGCTTATGAAGCCAACAATAAAAACTACCACTAAACCTATGGAAATAAAAATATACGCTGTATTTTGTATATCCTGATCAACGGCACTCAAAGAAGTGATAAAACGTAAAGCCCCCACTATTTGATTATTGGCTGTTAAAGGATAAGCAACTGCCATAACCTTTTGGCCATTTAATGTTCCAATCCATCTCCCAGTTTTACCATTTAAGGCATCTTGGATATCATTAACGTCTACATTTCCCGCTGGGATCACACCCAGCGAGTCCATCACAATGTGGCCATCTTTATCTACAATCTCGACTTCAGCATTACTTTGATTCCAGAAAGCATCAACATTATAAAGAACGTTTTCCTGCAGAGAGGTGTCCGAAAAATACTTAGCATACAAAACAGCTGAAATCTTGATCTGGTTTGTGAGACTGCCTTCCAAACTGCCATAATAATTTTGCCGAACCGTATAAATAAGCAGTACCTCAAGTATCGTAACTGTGATGATAATGACGACCATAAAATTAGCAGTCAGTCTTGCTCTAATACCTTTCATTTAAGACTCCTGTTGCCATCGATACCCAGAACCCCAAACTGTTTTAATATAGTTTGGTTGAGATGGATTGGCCTCAATTTTTTCCCTCAAGCGCCGAATATGCACATCCAACGTTTTAGTATCACCAAAATAATCTTCCCCCCAGACAGCATTTAACATTTCATTACGCTTTAGAGCCTTCTCAGGATTCTCCATAAACATCTTCAATAAAGCAAATTCCGTAGGAGTTAGCTCAATCTCGATATCATTCTTAAAAAACTTATTGGCAGTAACATCCAAATACAATTCTCGATAACTAAGTACCTGTTTTGTTTCCTTAAGTCCCGCCTTGCGCCGGAGTACTGCCTTTATTCGGGCAATGAGTTCAAAAGGATTAAACGGTTTTACCATATAATCATCCGCACCAAGTTCCAATCCAAGAATTTTATCGGTATCCTGCCCCTTTGCGGTCAGCATAATTACCAACGTTTCAGGCATAGTTTCCCTGATCTGTTGGCAGACTTCCAGCCCACTAATGCCTGGTAACATAAGATCAAGCACTACCAGCTCAGGGATGAACCGCTTAAGCATAGCGATAGCTTCTTCTCCAGTAGCGGCTTCACCTACCTGGTATCCTGCAGCACTAAGGTTGAGTGTTATAAAGCGTCGGATTGATTCTTCATCTTCAACGACTAGTATTTTTACCTTTTTCTCGTTCATCAGATCACTCCATTTATTGGGCATTACAGGTTATATTTATTCCTACCTCTTTATTGTAAACCAACTAAGGCGTCTTAGGTAAACTTTTCTGTTACCTTAATTATGCAAGCCCTCAGGAAAGACAATAGGCCGAACATGAGGGCCCAAAACTCCAAATGTAAAACCTTGTTTTTTTAACATGCCAATAATAGTCGGGAGCGCTTGAATTGTCGTATTTTTACCAGCAAGATCATGCATCAAAATAACCACCCGGGTTTTCCCTTGAGTTTGTTGTTCAACATTATGGATTAACAGATTTTCCGGTACTAAACTGGCATCAGTATCCCCTGAGTCAATGTTCCAGTCCTCCATTAGATAGCCTGCTTCATCTACCGCATTAAAATAGTTAATATTAAAATGACCTACGGTTCCACCAGGGGCACGGATTATTTGCGGACGAATTCCAAGAGTATTATAAATTATATCCTCTGCTTTCTTCACATCAGATAAAAATGCCTCTGGCCCCTTATACACTTCGTCCATAATATGGGAATAAGTATGGTTACCAATCGCATTCCCCTGTAAATATTCTGCCTTTAATAAATCCGGATTAAGTTCAACTTGCCGACCAACATCAAAGAACGTGGCTTTAACATTTTCTTTTGCTAAAATAGCAAGAATTTTGGGAGTTGTGCTGGGGTATGGGCCATCGTCAAAGGTCAAATAAGCCATTTTCTCAGGTTCAGGCTGGAATTGACGTGGACGCATAGCTAAGCCCGGTGCAGTAGGCGGATTTCCTGCAGCATCGTAATAGGAATGAATAGGCGTTCCCGGAGATCCTGGAGACGGAGTAGGCAACAAATCCACAGACATCCTCGGGACTTGTAGCCCTGTTTTTGATTGAGTCTTGGTCGTTTGCATCTCAGATTTCTCAACCGGAGACGATGAACTCGCGACTGAAGATTGGGACATAGGGGATTGCGACTGAGCCCCTTCATTTTGGGTCTTGGTTCTCTCTGATGTTTGGGATTCCTTTGCTTGAGTCTGAGTTTCCTCTAAACGAGTTTGAGTCCCTTCAGGTAACAACTGGTCTTTGCCAGTTTGAGATGAAGATTCTATTGTTAAAGACTCCCCATCATTAGATTGTGCTAGATTTCGAGCCGTATCCCTTCCCTGATTTGAGGCTGTTGGACTGGCGGGCATAGTCTTTAGATCCTTACTCAACGCCAACGAATCGTACTGCAGAATTATTGGTTGTGTAGCCATGCTCCAATACGGAAATCCTCCGACAAGCAAGGCACTAAAACTTACAAAGCACACCGTAAATATCGTAGTGCTTACTAATTTCATTCTAGACATGCTCTCTCTCCTTTTTCTCTGCGTCTTCTCTCAACTTCTAAAATGACTTGAATCGTGATACTTCTACATTACACTTTATAACTCAGTTTTTTTTACAAAGTTCTTAATAATAGTTACAAAATAGTTAAGAAAATATAAGAAAGACCGACATCGCGGTCTTTCTTATATTTTCTTAACTATTTATATTTTTTAACAAAATTTAAGATTATTACTCAGTCATTCACAATTTTCTCACAACTAAACAACCTCAATAATCGGTTACCCAATCGATTTTGAATTTACTTTTTAAGATGATTCCTATTAAATAGAACAGAGCATGTTACTATTTTATATAGTAATTCTTTGGAAGCTCTACCGCATAGGTATGAACTAAAGCGTAAGCGGCTTCTGCTCTTGTTACCGTCTTATCCGGCTGCACGTAATCTCCCTCAATACTTAGAATCCCCAGTCCCCAAGCCAAAGCAATGTAACCTAATGAATCAGATTTAATTGTCTTAGCATCAACAAATGGAACATTATAAATTCCTTTAATCTGAGCGGATGCCTCCATATTGATCAATCGAATCATAAATTTAGACAGAGATGCTCTGTTTATATAAGAACCTAGTTTCAAGTCCTCCTGAAGCCAGTTACGATCTTTGGCAATCTTCAGAATATCTTCATCACTTAGATCTCGATCGCGACCATCTCCTCCTGCGATTAACATAGCCCGCAAGAGCGAACCAACTGTGAGTTTTTCATTCGGATGGAAGGTATCACCATATTCCCCGAATGCTCCAGCAAGGCCCATAATACTTATTTCTTTTTCCGCGAAATTCCCCTGAATATCCGTATAGTGATGAGGGATAGCCCATTGAGATAGTGATTTTCCATACCAATCCACTGGTTCACCAGTTTGCGCATCCAACATTCCAGAAATGTACATATTGCTGTCTGTATTAGGTTGATAGACTAGTCGAACTTCCTGTTGTCCGTTTTGATGAAAAATTTGAGAGTAATTCAACACCAGCGGACGTATGTGTAAAAACTGTTCTGTCGCTTGATTAAGAGAGAGCACATTCAAAGGGCTTGAAAAATTTAGATCTGACCAGTTTAGATTAAAATTAATTACATGTTTTGTGACTGCATCGACAGTTAGATCCATTCCATTGCGTGAAACAGGAAGACCATTAACCAACCTTACATAATGGAAATTCTGAATATTTTCAGATGTTTCTCCTCCAGAGAAGTTCTCGGTGTCCAATTTAGCAAGCTTAAATCGATCTGGCTGTACGCGTTGGAGAAAGCCCTCGGCTAATTTTTGCGCACTTGCACGACTAAGTGGATTAGACTTGTCTCCTGAGTTTGCTGGACTTGACATGCCAAAACCGACAAAATCTCCTGTTTCGGCATTCACACGGGCATTTATAAAGCTAAATTCGCCCATATCACTAGGCTGATTATTCCAATCTAAATTCCAGACTTGTTCATTAGGGTTTTGCCAATCTGGATTCAGGTTAGAACCTCGCAAGACGAGATCACTCGGTATGTTAACCATTTTCTTAACTATCTCGACTGCTTCATCTCTAGATATTTGGGTAGCCTCTGAAGTATTGTGACCGGGCGTTGTGATTTCTGGAGACATCGCTTCCGTGGGTATTCCTGTGGAAACAGTACTTGCTGCTACCATAGTTTGATAAGCCCCCTCCTGTGCATCAAGAGTCACCGGTTTCCCACTCAGAGCATCGATAGCTCCTCCGCAGTATTTATTAGACAACTGATACACTAGAAGCGCACGTTGAGGGGCTTGGCTTTGAGGGTCCATCATTTGAGGTATGTAATACTGCAATTCGAGCATCGGTGCGCCCATAAAAACCTGAAGAGCTTTTTCTGGTAATATAACGTTCTTTGCCTCAGGAAAAACGAGATCCTCAGTCCAATTCAAGTTGTAATTTCTGATCGACCCATCATCTCCACTGACACCAACGTTCAGACCATTGCCGGGAAAAGGAATACCATTGACAAGGCGAATCCAGTGAAAATTGTAGGTAAAAGGTTGAGCATTATCTAATACAAAACCTTGTTGCTCATCTTTTACAAGTTGTATTTCCGTTTGATGTTTGCTAACTAATTTAGTGACCAAAGCAGTAGATATTTTCTCAGCTTCCCCTTCAGATAAAACAGGCAGTCTAAATGCCGACTGAAACGGTCCTTCCCATTGGCTTATATTGATGATTTCTCCAGTTGTAGCATCCACCTGAGCATTAAAACTCCCGCTTGGTTGGTCGACTGAATTCCAATTGAGTGAATAGGTCGCCCGATTGTTATAATCGTTATATCCTGTGGACAGTCGTGTGTATTTTGTCGGAATCGTAAAGTTATCTTTGACCAGCTGAACAGCTTGATCTGTCGTAATTGTAATTTTAGCTGGAGTAGAGCCAACGACTTTTGTTTCGTTTTCTGTTCCAAAAACATTTGCAGGATAAACTGCAAATTGTATAAGGAACATAAAAACAACTAAACTATTCAAAACACGTATTTTCCTCAACAATTTTCATCGATCCTTTCTCACCTTGACCTTGTTAGTAGGCTACTCTAGAAGAATACAATCAACTAAACAACGTTTCGTAAACTCAGACCAGTTAATCCATCCCCTCTCTTTAGTCAGTAAATTAAAGAAATATAGAAAACCATTTTAACAACACTGTCTACAAGTACTATATATTCTTTATTTTCCAATATATTCCTTCTTTGATTTGCTCAATTTATATTTATTGGTATTATTAATTTGGTCAAATGTTGCAGTCACTAGTGCATTAGTCACAAAAAATGAACCCCGGTCCTCCGAGGTTCATCTTCTTTAAGATTATATCTGTAACCGTTTATCCAAAGCACGAAATTGTATTGCTTCAGCCAGATGCTCTGGAAGAATATCCGAAGAACCATCTAGATCAGCAATCGTGCGCGCAACCCTTAAAATTCGATCATGAGCGCGGGCACTAAGATGTTGGCTATCAAATATCCTTTGTAACAGCGACTCTCCATTTGAAGTCAACTTACCATATTTTTTCGTTTCTTTAGCTGTCATTTCTGCATTGGTTTTGCCTGATCCTAATCGAGCCCATTGTCTCCGACGGGCTGCCATCACTCGTTCCCTAACCACACTGGAGGGAACTTTGTCATTGCTGTTCTTTAACTCCGAGTAGTTCAGCCTTGGAACCTCGATATGCATATCAAAACGATCTAAAAGCGGGCCAGAAATTCTTCCTCGATAATTTTGAATTTGCATAGGTGTGCAATGGCACGCTCGTCCCTGATCGCCGAAAAAACCACACGGACAAGGGTTCATACTGGCAATGACACTGACATGAGCGGGATAGGTAATACTGCCTGATTGACGAGTTATCGTCAATTCTCGATCTTCCAATGGTTGACGGAGACACTCTAAAACTTCTCGAGCAAACTCTGGTAACTCATCCAAAAACAAGACACCATAATTAGCAAGACTTAATTCACCCGGACGCAAATCACGCCCTCCTCCAATCATACCCACCTTAGTAATAGTATGGTGAGGACTGCGAAAAGGACGATGTTGAACCAGGGAACCATTACAATTTAGTAACCCACAAACGCTGTAGAGCTGCGTAACTTCTATACTTTCCTGCTCGCTTAATTGGGGAAGTATACCTGAATATGCCTTGGCCAGAAGGGTCTTACCTGATCCTGGAGGCCCAACCAAAACAACATTGTGACCGCCCGCCGCTGCGATCTCCAAAGCTCTTTTGGCATGTTGTTGGCCATGAATATCGGTCCAATCCACTTGGCTGCTATTATATACTTGAGACTGAGGATGTTGAGCTAACATTTCATCTTCAAAGTCGCTCGTTTTTTCAAGTGCCTGAGTAATTCTCCTCAATGTAGAGATGCTATGCGCTTCGAGACCGGTCACAAGACGAGCTTCAGCTAAATTATCGGGAGGAACAATCAGACATAAACATTCAGCGACGCTCTCCCCCGCTGAATGTTTATTATGCTCTCGGACTAATCCGATAGCCATTGTCAATACCCCCGGTACTGGACGAAGTATCCCCTCCAAGGATAATTCGCCGGTGAAAACATAATGAATAAGGGTAGAGCATAAGCATTGTTCTGTCGCAGCCAAAATCCCTATCGCAATCGGCAAATCGAGACCAGATCCAGCTTTGCGTAGATCAGCGGGTGCCAAATTTACGGTTACGCGTTGTAAGGGGAATTGGTAACCAGAGTTTCGAATTGCTGAGCGAACTCTGTCTCTGGCCTCTCTCACCGCCGTCGTGGCCAACCCGACAATCTCAAAACTTGGCAGACCGTTCGACACGTCAACTTCAACACGAATTAAGTGAGCTTGCAACCCAATAACTGTCATTCCATATACTGCTGCGAACATTCCATCCCCTCCCATAGGTTAGAATGTTCGCTGCAACGCTCTATATTCCTTCCATATTAATCAAAATATGGATTAATTGTTCTAGCAACTAATTATCGAATCACGTGGAAGAGTTATCCGGAAAATCGTTCCTATTCCCATATCGCTTTCAACTTTTATCTGCCCTCCGTGTGCTTCTACAATCTGTCGCACTATTGCTAGACCTAAGCCCATTCCACCATCTTTTCGACACCTTGCTTTATTGACCCTGAAGAAACGATCAAAGATGTAGGGCAAAGCTTCTTTGGGGATCCCTTCCCCTTCGTCTTGGACAGCAAATTGAACCTGATTTGCTTCTTCCTCAAGAAAAACTCGGACAGTTTTTCCGCATTGAGTATGACTCATTGCATTGTCTAATAAATTTATAAAGACTTGTAAGAGCCGATCAGGATCCGCAAATATTTCGCCTGACCCTTGCGAAATCTCCAGATTTATACCCAACTCCTGTGCTCGACCTTGAAAACGTTGCTCCAAATCACTCATGAAGCCTTCCAGGTCAATAGAAACTCGTTGCATACTTTGTCCACGTTCGAGCCAATTAATATCTTGTAGATCCTTAACTAAACGAGCTAAGCGTTTGGCTTCTTCCAAGACTAATTCAATGTGTTCACCTTGTTGATGTTCCGGTATCACGTCGTCCTGAATTGCCTCCAAGTACCCTTGAATTAGGTGAAGTGGGGTCCTAAGCTCATGCGTGACACTCGCCAAAAACTCGCGTCGTGCTTTTTCCGCCCGCAAAGACGCTGTTACATCGCGCAGGACTGCAACATGGCCGCGAATCCTCTCAGTCTCCGCCATAGGAGCCATAACCACTTGCAAAATCTGAATTCCCAGAGTAATCGTTGCATAGTTTTCAATCTGACCAGTATTTTGGGTCATTGTTTGAAGGAAGTTAACAATTTGGGTCTTTCGTTCCTGAAGATCCGTTTCATTTTCTTGCCATAATGCTTTAGCAGAATCATTTGCATAAAGAATTAATCCATCGCAATTCAACATGATAACGGCATCACTGATGCTTTCCACTATCCCTTGAAGCAGATTTTTCTCCTGTGAAAGCCATTCCATGTGGTTTTTCAAACTTTCTCCCATAGAATTCAGAGACTCGGCCAACTCTCCGATCTCATCTTGACTCGTCACTCCTTGAATGGGGAGAAAGTCTCCGTTTGCCATGCGCGTCGCTCCTCGCTGCATTAACGCAAGGGGCCTCGTGACCTGTCTTGCAAAAATTAGACTTACCACCGTGGCCAAAAAAACAGCAATTAATGAAGCGTAGAGAATAAGCCAACGAAATGTCGCTATACTCTCCTGAATTGGTATGGGAGAGCTCCCCAATAACACAACTCCTTGGACCGGTTTTGTACCGACAGGCGTGGCAGCAAGTAACATTGTCTGTCCACCACTGTTAACCTGTGAGGCATTAATCCTAATAGTTTGTCCAGACAGAACAAGCGCCAAATCCTGATCCGTAAAAAAGTCAGATGGTCGCAAGTTCCGCGACCACCCTCCAATAAGTCCTCCAAGGTCTCTTCCTATACCGCCTTGCAGAACTTGAGGTGTATGAGAGCTTGAACCCGCTATCACTAAAATATTTCCTTGTGGATCAAGTAGTACTAATTGCGTCCCAGAAGTTAACTTAAACGTTGCTAATAGGCTTAACCGTTCACTCCAACTTGGAATAGCCGCCAATTGAGTTGATATTTCTGTCGCCTCAGTCTTAAGCGAATCCAACTTCTGTTGCAGATAAAAATCCCCAAATAGCCAAGTAATCGTGAGCCCTAACCCTCCCAGAACAGCAAGAATCAGGAGCGTCATAGCTAACCACAGTTTTATTGAAATCGACCATGAATTACGCACTTTTGTATTCATTAATGCACTAGATCGGGATCAAATTTATATCCCACACCCCATACGGTAACTAACATTCCCTTAATATCTGGAGGAGTTAGTTTCTCTCGTAACTTTTTGACATGCGTATCCACCGTACGAGCATCTCCATAAAAATCATAGCCCCAAACGGTTTCCATTAGCTGTTCTCGTGTGAAAACTCGCCCTCGATTCTTCGCTAAAAAATATAGTAGATCGAATTCCAGCGGAGTTAAATTAATAACTTCATCACCAATGCTAACACGATGTCGCTCTTTGTCGATACAGAGTTTCCCGGCCGTTATCTCCGTAGTTACCGGATGAAGTTGACCTGTGGAACGACGCAAAAGAGCTTTAACTCGAGCAACTAATTCTTTAGTACTAAATGGTTTAACTAAATAATCATCTGCACCTAATTCGAGACCCAAGACACGATCAAACTCTTCCCCACGTGCCGTCAACATAATAATCGGCAGCGCTGAACTCTCACGAATGTCGCGACAAACACGCCAACCGTCGATATCAGGCATCATAAGATCCACGATTAGAAGTGAAAATTGTCCCGCCCGAAACTTTTCCAAAGCGACACGCCCATCCTCAGCTTCCTCAACTTCAAAACCTTCCTTTTCTAGGTACAAACGAACTAACTTCCTGATTTTCTCTTCATCATCTACAATTAAAATCGGATCCAATTTCTTCCCCCCTATGACCACTCTGAATTTGTTTTTTGGAAAAATCGCATAAATCATCTCGCTGAAATAAGTTTACCATTCAATCATGACTAATTTGTGATGAAAGACTAAAGATTATTTATAATGCCGCTTTAATCCATTTTACCTCAGTTTTTTTATCAATCCACCGTATCGCAACCACATCAAATCTTAGCCCTGGCCAGCTTGTATACCCCTGTTGCATCACATAGTACGAGGCAATTGCTTGCAAGCGTTGTGCCTTTTGAGGCGTTATACTTTCCTCTCCCCATCCTCTAAAGGCAGACCGTCGAGTGCGCACCTCAATAAATACCAATATTTTACCATCTCGAGCTATAATATCCATTTCTCCTTTAGGACAACGATAATTTTTTTGAATTATGTACAACCCCGATTCTGTTACTAAACGCGCAGCAAATTCTTCGCCTGATTTTCCCAAGGACTGTTTATTCTCCACTGAAATTCAGACACTCCTTTTTCTTCTGTACTCCCTTAAGATTGATGCAATATTACTTTACAGTTCGAAATGAGACTAGTTTAACTATATCACCAGATCGTTGATTTTTCTAATATTCCTACAATTAGAGGTTACAACTTAAATTTTGATTTCTAAAATTAAATTACATCTGCTTAAAGAATGAAGATTATTCAGCATATTATATAAACAATCCTTAAAATAATTCCGAACAAAAAAGGGGGCGTAACAACTTATATAACAAGTTTAGTTACAGCCCCTTTTTGTTTTGTCTAAAATGTTTGTTCCATTATAGCTC
>NZ_AGAF01000207.1 GCF_000224515.1 Desulfosporosinus sp. OT
ATTTCGTGACTTTGAGAAAAAAAGCGTCTTTATAAGATGTTGTAGTGTACATCATCTTATAAAGACGTCTACTAATAACTTTAACCTTTCGTTTGAGTTGTTACAACAAAGCTCTCCGAAAGCAGCGATACTTCTAGAACGAAATGACGTTCTTATTAGCATTTGCGCTACCTTTTAAATTCGCAACAGACTCTAGTAAATTACATGAGATCGATTTATCTGCTCCATCTCCGATTTCACAGTTCAAGACAGCTCTCGCTCTCTCTAAATCTTTAGAGGTAGTAGCAAAAATTTCATTCTCCGCCAACATAAATTTGTTGTCAACACCGATATCTTGATCAAAATTTGCTTTCATTAGTATTGAGTTAATATTTGACCTTACACCACACACAATAACACTTCCACCAGATTCTTTAACTGACCTGATAAATATCTTCAATGCATTAAGTGATGTAATATCAATACTTGCCACATGCTTCATTCTTAAAATGAATATTCTGGATTTATCCACCAGGGTTTCTAATTTATCTTCAAGGTCTTCTGACGATCCGAAATAAAGACTTCCTTGTAATTCAATAATTAATATATCAACTTTTCCCTTGATTGCTTCAACCTCTGTTTCAATAATTTGAGATTCTTCTCCCTGTGATGGAATAAGAATTTTAACCGGAACTTTGTTTGTATCTCTGAGGTGCAATGCAATTGAGAGTCCAATCCCTAAATAGATTGCATAAGAAAGGTTGGGCAATAGAATTGTCGCAAAACACGTTACCCACATTGCAAGAGAGTCCGATTTAAGTTTACCCAGTTTTACTACCTTCATGATTTCCTTTGTGTTAATCAGGTTGTATGCCGTAACCATCATTACCCCAGCAAGACATGCATTTGGTATGTACTTTGCAAATGGGGCAAAGAATAAAAGAACTATGGCCATTATTACTCCAGACAAGATTCCCGCAAATCTTGTCGCTGCTCCACTGTGGTAATTTATCGCAGTACGTGTAAAGGAACCAGATCCAGGAAAACCTTGGAAAAACGCCGACCCAATATTTGCCAGACCTTGTCCGATGAATTCCTGATTAGGATCGAGTTTCTGTCGAGATAAATTGGAAATAGCTTTTGCACTAGAAATAGCCTCGACACATCCTATAATTGCAATTGATAAAGCCCCGCTTAATAGGTTCTGCATAGTATTCAAATTGAACTGTACCATCGTAAATGGAGGCAGAGAAGTAGGGATATCACCAGTAAGTTTTACACCTTGCTTATCTAAAGAGAAAACGATGATTATTATAATTGGGATGATAATTCCAATGAGCGCACCAGGAAGATTCTTATTTATCCTTTTACAAATCACTATTATTGCGGCAGTCAAAAGTCCAAGTCCAAGAGCATAGTAATTGGTTTGGCCTAGATGTGTAAAAACGTAAGATATTTTCTCAGTAGTTGGCATTTGCGCTGCATTTTTAATGGGTATGCTCAGCAACGTATTTAACTGTCCAAGTGCGATTAAACCACCCGCACCAGTAGTAAAACCAAGAATAACAGTATGAGACACGTAAGTTATTAACTTACCGAACTTAAGAATTCCAAAGAGCATTTTTATGGCACCAACTAGAAATGTTAAGAGAAAAAGGATTTGATAGGCGTTATCATGTCCCATATAGCCTGTCATCACGCTTGCTACGAGTAGCGCTGAGGAATTTGTCGGACCTGTGACTAAATGCTTCGAACTTCCAAATGCTGAACCAAAAATAGAAGATAAAATTGCTGTGTATAAACCATAAACTGGGTTAAGACCTGCAATCAGGGCGTAAGCCATACACTGTGGAATTGCAACGACTGCCCCTGTCAATGCGGCAATCAAGTCTTTACTTACATACTCTTTTTTGTAATTCATTACAGTTCCAATTAATGGAATGTATTTGAATCTAGTTAAGCGCAATGAAAATCCCACCTTTCCGTGCAAATGATTGTTTAAATACTTTATTGAGGTAAAAAGTCTCATTATTTCTCATAAGTCAAATTTCGACTACTCAAATCCATATATCCAGACTATCCTTATGCTCAATAAGCTTTTCAGCAATTTTACTTCCCACAAAATGAAAGTAATTGTCTACCTCTTCAAAGTAACGATCTCCGTCATCCTGACTAAAATTTGAAACCTCTTCTATGAACTTGCCACTATCAACTACTCGACGAAGTAGGGGAATCCTGTTCGTTCTGTTAATATCAAAGGTTTCTATTGCCTTTCCAAATTCATCACCTAAATTGGATGTACCCCAAGCTTTAGGCCCTTTTTCAGGTTTAATTTCGTAGACACGCCTTACAAATTCAAAAGGAAATGCGCCAAACGAAATTAATAGCTTGGGTTGATGTTCTATAACAAGTTCCCTCAACAATTCTATTTCATTAGATACTTCTGTTCCCCACCAATTTAATGTATTTGGTACGATTCCACTGTCGCTAACAACATTCCTAATATACATATTAGCCGTATTAATCCTAGTATGCAGTTCCCTGAAGACTTTGTCCTGAATCTCAGCTAAAACCGGTGTCCAAATGTAGTGGCGAATCGCAGGATGTTTTGGATTAAATAATAGCCAAATAGGATATTCTTTTTCTCCCGTCTCTCTCTTAATCTTCATTTTCTCGACACTAGATATTTCTTTATCGAGTGCTAAACTGGGCAAACGAATTCCACCTTTCTATTTTATTATTACTGTCATTGCTGCTACAGTCTGATAAAGTTACTAAAGCATTACGGACAAAGATTTATCTCTGGCAATTATATACCTCTGTTATTCAAGGAAGGCTAGACAAGATCCAAAATTGAAGTCAAACAATTTACTCGATACATATGCTTGCAATTAAAGATTAGCATTATGACAGTACGGTGTCTATAGTAGGAAGATATGTTCGTAATCAATATACACTATGGCTAGCCCGTTGGATTTTGCGCTTTAAGTTACAATTATACGTATTTGTAATATTTTCCCGGACGCTTGGCACCTCACGAAAGCCCATTGAACTGTAACGATCCATTAAATACTCTCGAAGACTTCTTACTGAAGACGGTAAAATGACCGCAAGTGCGTCTATATAGAGGTTCGTCTATTGTATATGTATGAATGGTCCAGCATTAATCAGGTACTATGCATAAATAGCTCTCCTCAGACAACACTTATAATTATTGGAACCAATATTATAATCTTTAATGATATGAGCTATAAATCTCAAATCAATTGCCATTTTATTTAAGATTTGAACATACTCAACATAAAGAAGCCCCCAAAAGACTCATGTCTCTTCGGGGCCAAATTTAATTCTATCGATATAAAGTGTACACCTTATTTATCTACTCTCTTTATCATGAATCTAATTTAAAGGGCTTTTACTAATCTGTTAATTAACCTTATGGTTAGGTGATGTTCGCATATTTAGAATAAGATATTTTCAGACCGGCCATTTGTCATATTTGATGATGAGAAATTACTCATTCTTTCCTGTGACTGCGTACTTTCAAGCAAGTAAGTATCGACAAACTCTCGGGTAAGTTTCTTAACTAATACTACAGGTATACTCGATTTGTTTTGTACAGCACGTGGTAGATTACCGATATTTAGCCAATTTACTGTCGAATACTCCTGTTCACCCATAATTATTAAGCCAAAGGAATTTCTAGTTGCATAATCAATAATTAAATCTGCTGTATCTGATGTATCGGAAATAAGGGTATTAGAACATAATATCTGATGCTTAACGTTAATTCCTCTTTTTGAGAATATACTCTTTATTTCTCTCAATACCACGTCATGCTGATTATTGATTTCCAGATCAGATTCGTTAGACACATGGTTTAACCATCCAGTTCTTGGACCAACCGGCCAATGATCAAGACCATTAGGTTCTGCCCCTTGATTACACCCCCAATAATATCTCTTGTGCTTTGGGCGTAACTCTTTCCAACTATATTTTGTGCCCATAATGTTTTCATCTTTTTCTTGGATCTGTACAATAGTTAAATGCATGTTAGGCATATGTTTCAATAAGGTAGCTGCGTAAACAGCTGCAGAAAGAGCCTGCTTTGTGCCATCGGAATAGAGAAGCACATTAAAATTAGTGAAATCAGTCATAATAATTACCCCTTTCACATTCATTTTTCAAACTACCAATTAACCGCTTTCAGTGATTGAATGTTCGCCAAACACCAAAAATTGGTAAATATTTATTTAAGGAATAATGTTGTTTATTGTCTAATGCTTTAGAATTTGACATAGCCTTAGATTATTTTATTTCTGTGAGTAGAACCAGCGGCAACTACCAGTACACGGCGGTTCTAGTTTTACGTGATCTAGGTTTCCTTGTTTGGTGGAGTAATCATTCTCTCAATCAAAGATTAGCATTACGTCCACATTGTGTCTATAGTAAGTAAATATGCTCGTAATCAATATATACTATGGCCTACTCTTTTAATATCCGATCCTATCAAGTACTCTTATGGCCTGAATTTACCGAACTACCTCTGGTCACTGTCCCTTGAAATTTCTCAGCGGAATTCCTCATTCCTGAAAAACATTAAAGCCCCGAAGAGAAAAGTTTCTCTTCGGGGCTTTAATGTTTTTCAACTCAGATGTTAACTACAAATTATCCTTATGACTCTGTGTTTGCTAAGTAATCATCGATAAGGTCTTGTGGAAGCTTCTTGATTAACAAAACCGGTATTGGGGAATTATCGAGCACACCATGCGACAGACTGCCAAAGATAACTCCCTTTAATGCAGAGTGTCCCCTGGAACCAATTATTACTAATTCAAAAGTATGTTTGGTCGCATAATCAATAATAACATTCACTGTATCCGCTATGTCCAATGGATCTGATAAACTAGAGTTACAACATAATACCTCATGAGTAACATCGAGTTTTCTCTTTGCAAATATTTTGTTGGTTTTGGCAAGTATCACAGCATACTGCTGTTTAGCTTCCAACGTTTCGTTGAGTACGTTTTTCATCCATTGCTTGGTAGGACTTGCTGGCCAAGTGTCTATCCAACTATATTCTTTCTCTGTTGAACAAGCCCAATAATATCTTTTATATTTCGGACGTAACTCTTTCCAACTATATTCTATCCCTGGTGAACCTTCATTACTGTCTTGTTCTTGTATAATAGTCAAATGCATATTCGGCATTTCCTCCAACAGCATAGCAGTGTAAACAGCCGCAGAAAAGGCCTGATGTGATCCATCGGAGTAGAGAAGTACTTTGAACTTAGAATCATTCATGCTAAATACCTCGTCCCCAAAAAATTTTAACATGATTATACCATAATTGTCAGCACTTATACTCAAAAGCATTTTCAATATATTGGTGCCCCAGGTTTTAATATAAAATATTCCAATCATTACACCACTAAAATATCATGATCCCGATTATCCCCGATGCCAAAATCAAATATGCTGGATGATATTTTGTCTTAATTAACATAATAAAAGCTACAACCAAAAGGAATGAACTTTTTATGTCGATATAATTACTCCCTCCAATAATACCATTACTAATAGCAAATTTGATTGCTGCATAAGCAATAATTGCTACAATCGTCGGTCTTAGCCCATAGAACGCCGCTTTTACAATTCGGTGATTTTGATATTTTATAAATAGTTGTCCAATAATAAGTATGAGCAGTAGTGAGGGGAGCGAAACAGATATACATGCGATCGCAGCACCAGGTAAACCTGCAATTTTGTAGCCCAATATAGTTGCCGTATTGGTCGCTATTGGGCCGGGAGCCATCGCAGAAACTGCAATCATATCTGTGAACTGACTCATAGTAAGCCAATGGTGGTTCTCCACCTCTTTCTGAATAAGGGGTATCATAGCATACCCGCCGCCAAAACTAACAAGCCCTAGTTTGAAAAAAGTAATAAACATATCGAGAAATATATTCAAAACTTTTCACCTCTTACTTTCTTTTGAGCTACTGTATGATTTTGCATTTCCTTAACTTTCACAATCACAATGCCAAAAAAAGCACCCATGAAGATCACAAGAATCAAATTCAGACTTTTAAATAATAGGAGCACCAGAACACAGATTGCACAAAGTGTGAAGCAGATTTTATCAACAAGAGATACCTTGCTCATTTTATAGGCTGCCGAGGCAATCAATGCCACTACAACAGGCCTTATGCCTTGTAACGCTGCTTGAACATGGATGTTATGCTGAAAGGAAGATAGCAAAGCTCCCAATATTATAATAATAACAAATGTTGGTATTACAATTCCTACTAAAGCTGCCAGTGCACCTGGGACACCAGCTATCTGATAGCCCACGAAAGTAGCGGAATTAACCGCGATAGCACCTGGTACAGATTGAGAAACTGCAAAAACGTCGACTATCTCTTCTTTACCTATCCAATTTTTCTTAGTTACTAGTTCCTCTTCCATGATAGGTATCATTGCAAATCCTCCACCAAATGTAATTGGTGAAATCTTAAAAAAAGTCATAAATAATTCAAACAGTAATTTATAATTAACTTTCTTTTTTTCCATTTTATCTCCCCCTACGGCATTAGTAATGCATACCATGGTTATGAGTGAGGGTCTTACAGATTTGATTTTCAGGCAGCTAAGCTTTGTATGTATAAATCAGGAATGGCTACTAATTTCCGACACGCCAGAAATTCACCCACGTCCTTTCTTCAGTCTTTAGATATCAACCTATTACGAA
>NZ_AGAF01000206.1 GCF_000224515.1 Desulfosporosinus sp. OT
CTCTTTTAGACATTGTAAAGAATCGAAACAATTTATTAATGTCGAACATTGTTGAATATTACTCGTCCGACATACAAATACTAACATATTTCACGGATAAATACATTTATAAGTTCTTGGCTTTTTTTCCACATTTTACTTAGGATACTTTAATCTCAGTTATTAAAAACGGTCGTAAAAAAGCAAAATTCCTCCCACTGAAAGAGGAAGAAATTCTATAACAAGTGTTCATGGAAATCCCTGTCCTAATTACTCGGGGATTACCTATATTATTTAGTGAGCGGGTTCTCATATCATGACAGTTGCCCCTTTCATTGGTGCACATG
>NZ_AGAF01000205.1 GCF_000224515.1 Desulfosporosinus sp. OT
TAACTTTACCTAGAGTTAGTCAATGTTAAAGAGGTTCAATACAGGACGTTTGAAGACAGACCACTCATCTTTAATTGGATCCCACTTCATGTTTACGAAGCAGAGCCAGTCTTCTTCTTGGAGGGTCGGGTAGTCTGTACGGAAATAATAGCCCGGCCAACGAGTTTCTTCACGGAATGCTACTGCGCGAAGGTGAGCTTCTGCTTGCCAGAATCTGTGCTTGTTTTCCCAAACTCTCAACAGTTCATACAGATCTCTTGCTGCCAGTTTCTCTCCGTCTTCTTTGAGGAACACTAACAGTTCTGCTGCACGATCCAACGAGGCTTTGTTGGTTGAGAAGTTGGAACTTACGCCACCAACATACTCGTCCATGATCTTTTGCAGACGGAACATGTATTGCTTAGGAATGATATAGTTCGGATTGACATTCTCATCTGTGGAGAAGTTCTTGTGCTCTTCGAAAAGGGCCAACGGTTGGAAGATGACTTCTTTCATCTTAGCAACCATTTCTTCTGGAATTTCAGTTTGGGTATTGTGGTCCAAAATATACTTAACTGCGGATTTACCAGCAATACGACCTTCAGCATGGGTACCTGAGGAGAACTTATGAGCGCATGCGCCTGTAGCATCTCCTGCTGCAAACAGTCCTGGTACGGTTGTCATTTGAGCATAACCCCAGAAATAGTCTGTTCCTGCGGACAAGTCTTCTGGACCAGATACCCAAGCGCCTGATGCTCCTGAGTGAGAACTAATGAAGTAGGGCTCTGTTGCGTTGATTTCTGAAGGTCTTACTTCTGGCTCAACGTTGGTTGCTGCCCAGAGTAACGCTTGCGAAATCGTCATATCCAAGAAATCTTCCCAAGCTTCATTTTCTAAGGTTTTCATCTTTTTCTTGAAGGCTTTTTCGTCTCCCTCGTATTGTTTGGCCAGATTAGCGATTGCTTCTTCTGTCCTCATCATCAGAGGTCCTTTGCCTTCTTTGATTTCCAATAAGCCAAGATGGTTACGCAGGTTAGCTGGTTGTGGTATAGCAGCGCCATACTTACCCCAGTTCAACAATTCATCTTTACGAGTTTGCATGTAGTTTTCGCCTGCAGCATTGGTTGCCCGTGATTTGAAGAGTAAGAACCATGCTCCTACTGGACCGTAAGCATCTTTAAATCGAATCGGCACAAACCGTACTTCTTGACAGGTCATTTCGGCTCCAGCCTTCATCGTGAAATACGCTGAAGATCCTGTGGAGAACGGAGGATACCATGAACGTCCACAACCTTCACCAGTGGATTTCGGTTTGAAGACTCCAACCGTACCACCCATGGCGCACATTACAGCCTTAGCTTTGAACACATAGTATTTGTTTTCACGGACACTGAAGCCTACTGCTCCTACGCATTTTCCATCAATGATTAATGGTTCGGTGATGAAAACACGTTCGTAGATGTTTTCGTCTCCTAATGCATTCTTCGCTGCTTCTGCAACGATAACTTTATAGGATTCTCCACTGATCATCAGTTGCCAACGGCCTTCATGCACATAATTACCGTCGTCATCTTTCCAGAGTGGAAGACCCCATTGTTCAAACAGATGAACGGAGCTGTCCACGTGTCGAGCAATGTTAGCGACTAAGTCATCACGGGCTACCCCCATGAGGTCGTATTTTACATATTTGATGTAATCTTCTACTGTGTTTTTACCTTCTGCAAGTCCAACATACAGGTTGATAGCTGACAATCCCATTCCGACTGCCCCAGAACGTGGCATTGACGCTTTGTCTACTAAGGTTACCTTAACTCCATGTTTCTTGCCCCAATATGACGCTTCTACAGCTGCGCCGCAGGCTCCCATTCCTCCTCCAATGATGAGAAGATCGGTTGTTACTTCTACTGTTTCAAAGTTCATTGGCATTTATATTAACCTCCTTATTCATTTCCCATATTTCGAGCTTATTTCTTAAATGTCCAAATTGGCATTTTCATGGAAGCAGGTTCAGTGAACAATTCGATGCTGTCGATGTCTGTCGTCACTTCGTAATTGCCGCCTGGTACTGCCGATCCTTCTTCTGTTGTACGAATCGGGAATTTGAAGCGTTTGGTCATTCCATTACGGAATTTTACGGTCCACATAATGCTGTCCGATCCACGAAGAGGTGTTACCGATGCGCCTAGTGGTACGAAGTCTGCATACCCTC
>NZ_AGAF01000204.1 GCF_000224515.1 Desulfosporosinus sp. OT
ATGACTTTTCATTAGCCACTTGGGCCGGATCTATATCTTAGCATTTTCAACTTGCGTTGTCAACCACTAATTTGCCTGATCCAGATTGACTAGCTCGAGGTTTCAGCCCCTAACTTTGTCAATCGTTGTGCGTCTTTGTGGCGCTCAGTTATAATACCATTTTCAATATGTACTGTCAACATTTATTTTCTTGTTTTCTTTCCTATTTCTTTATCTTTATCTTTTACTTCGAGTTACCACCGGAGAAGAGCTATTAGTATATTATTACGTGTAATCATGAAGAGTCATAAGGTGAAAATCGAACTAGCACTGCCTAGTGCTTGGCTAGATATCAATGTTTGTAATATCAATCGCTTGGTCACTAATGACAGCCAGTCCTGTGTCCCCTTTTAGTTCGGAATTATGAATTATGGTGAATGGTTTGCCCACTTCTTTGGCCAATTTAATATATTTATCTGTAAATTTATAACTTAGGTCGCCATTAATTAGCATTTTGATGGTCCTCTTGTCCTTAAGAGCTTCTTTAATTTCCGGGAAAATTGAAGGGTTAGCAACTTGCTTTTTTGATAGTTTGCGAATAACTCGTTCCCTCAATTCCCCTAGATAAAGCATTCTTTCTTCTTTTTTAAGCTCTGGTACTCTCCCGCCTAAGCTGAGGGCTTGTTCAAGCCTGCTTTTTGGGCTCAATGTCCCGATTTCATTAGCTCTATCCGTAGTCATATGATTTTCCCCTCTTGAATTATTTGGTTATCCTGAATTATGGTTTACGTATCTTCAATATTTGATACCTTAAAGGTTTGATACCGTACAACAATGTCTAAATAAATGTATATTTTTTGGTTAACTTAATTTCTCACCCTGAATGTCGCATCTACGTGCAGGATTTCGATATTTAATCACAGAATACATTGTTAAACTAAAAAACTGAAGTGATATCCTTTAAGAATCAGGGCAATTTAATAAATACAGAGTTAACTCGCCAACCTATAAAACTATAACCCAAAGATAATTTATTGGCCTGGGGCTATCGAGGCTCCGGGCTTGACTGGAGGTATAAGCGTTATTGATAAAGTATTCGCTGAACAAACTAAACTAATTAAGCCCAACTTTTCTCCTTCCCCTAAAAAATGGTCAAGCAATGAAGTTACGATAGCTTGGCTCGGGCACGCCAGTTTTTTAATTAATTTCTTTGGTACAAGAATTATCATTGATCCAGCTTTAACCTCAAATATCGGTATTACTCCTATAGGTAACTTTACTATAGGACCTACCCGTTATGTAGCATCAGCTTTGAAGAGCGACGAAGTTGGCCCGATCGATTTGTTACTTGTATCGCACGCTCATACAGACCACTTTGATTATCCCACATTACGCAAGCTACAATCATCTAACACCTTTGCTGTTACTGCCAAAAATACACTTCCCTTATGGAAAGGCATGAACTATCAATCGATTGATGAACTTCACTGGCAAAATAGCAAGTCTTTTGCCGGTGTCAATGTCAAAGCGATCGAAGGCAAACACTGGGGAGCCCGAATACCATGGAAAAAAGGCATGGAAGCGAATAGTTACCTCTTATCTAAAAACGGCATAAATCTTTTTTTTGGTGCAGATACAGGCTACACGGAATTATTCAGACAACAACTGGACGGGACGCCTATAGACGTAGCCATTATGGGTATTGGCGCCTACTCTCCAAAATCCTTTGAAGCTAGACACGCTACTCCGGAACAGGCTTGGAAAATGGCCGAGGAAATCTCGGCAAAATGGGTTATACCCATGCATTGGGGATCGTTCAAACTCTCCAAAGAGCCTATGGAAGAACCTATAGCTCGTTTCCGCCAAGCAGCATCCGGTCAAATGGAAAAGGTAGTTATTCAAGAAACAGGAGTTACTTGGATACTCCCTCGTTAATAATCGCAGCTTAGAATCGTGTCCACTCCACTTGCGCGATCTGCTCGATGCAAACATCGCTCACCAAAAGCCTTACTATCGCCAAATAAGTACCCTCTCGCATTAAATCAATGTGGGAGGGTACTTATTGCATTCTAGAACAAAACAACTATATTAAACTACGCTCTCACTTGGATTAGTGCTCCTGACTTCCAGAGCAAAAAAACAAAAAGATAAATTACCACAATAATTAACTGGTCATTTACACAGCTATAAAACCTACTTTACACTAATCCTTTATACTGGATTCAGTAATCAAATTTTTCTAAGGAAGTGAAAGTGGTGAATATTGTAATGCATCTGGGATTGTCCCAATCAATCCGAAATGCTGTAGAAAACGAATTAAAGATTAAAATGAACGCTTTCAGCTTCATGTATGGAAATATCAAACCGGATTTAAAATCTTCTTCTGTTAGAATCCCTCACTTTAAACACACAGATCACATTTGCTCATGAATTCCAACTCTTAGGCTACTTTCAGCAATGCCAAAAAGTTGTAAAAACGTCGAAATTATATCCTGCCAACCGAGATCATGTCCTCTTCAAACAAGGTTATCACTTATATTGAGGAAGCATATAATCGGTATTTGAAAAAAATTAAGAGATAACCTTGCATTTTTGAATTGGATACAGCCTATGCTCACAAATTTCTATTTTAGTATGTGTTTCAATCCTAGCCATGTGTCTATACAATGAGTTAAAGATTGCTATATAGGGGGTATTAATATGAGGATAGCCTATTTTACCGATACCTACCTCCCCCAAATAAATGGAGTTAGCAATACCCTGAGTAAGTTAGGTGACTATCTCAACGACCAAGCGATTAAGCATATGTTTTTTGCTCCTCATTTTAACGAGGAACTTGTAAGCACTGATAGGTCACCAGTTGCCAGGTTTAAAAGTGTTAGTCTACCGTTCTATCCCGAGTGCCGACTTGCCATACCTTCCTATGCAAATTTGTGCCGCATAGCCGACAAATTCAAGCCTGATATTATTCATCTTACTGACCCTTTGGGAATAGGCCTAGCCGGCTTAAAATATGGGAGAGACAGAGGAATCCCGATAGTCTCGTCCTTCCATACTAATTTTGATGTATATCTCAAGTATTACAACCTGGAGTACCTAGAGGGAATAGTCTGGGGGATTTTCAAATGGTTCCATGGATTTAGCGAAATCAATTTCTGCCCTTCTCTCGATACCTGGAAAGTCCTAGAAAGTAAAGGAATACAGAACCTGCGCATCTGGTCAAGGGGCGTTGATACGACCATTTTCAACCCGAACTATAAAAACATGAACATCCGGTACTGCCAGAATGCTGAAGATAAGATTATCTTTCTATATGTTGGCAGGCTGGCCGCCGAAAAAGACCTTGATATCTTATTGGAAAGCATAACAATAGTTAACTCCAGTCATGCTGATAAGGTTCAATTTGTTTTTGTTGGTGACGGTCCTTATGCCAAACAAATGAAAGAACGTTCTTTCGATAACGTAGTATTTACAGGGTACTTAAAAGGGCAGGAATTATCTGCTATGTATGCGTCCAGTGACGTGTTTGTCTTCCCATCCAGCACCGAAACCTTCGGTAATGTCGTGCTGGAAGCTATGGCTTCGGGATTACCGGTGATCGCTGTGAATTCGGGGGGCGTTAAAGACAATGTAATCAATAATTACAATAGTTTGATATGCCCTCCCCGCGCTGCCACAAGCTTGGCCGAGGCGATCATTAGGCTAGCTGAAGACAAACTATTTATTAAAGCACTGGCTGCCAACGCCCGAGAACATGCAGAGACAAAATCCTGGACCAACATATTTGATCAATTGGTTAGTGATTATAGCTCAGTCCTAGAAAAAGATCAAACTAAACTGTCACAAACAGCTTAAGGGGGAATTGTGATGGTTTTAATACAAAGGCATTGGCATGGCCGATAGTATATATAGAGACATCGAAGTTCCTCTGAAAAACATTATTTAGGACAAATTTTTTCAATACAAATAAGTTCGGGCGGGTTATTAATCTGATTTGTAAAGCAAATATTTGCTACATTATATTCTTTTTGGTTTAATTTTGTTGTGAAACTTTCTAAAGCTTCTTTTTCTTTTTTCCCATTTTCATGTCCTGGATATACTATAAGTAATATAATTCCATTCGGCTCGAGTATATCTAAACATTTCTGAACAGCTGCAATGGTAGTTCCCTTTTTTGTAGTGATTTCATGATTCCCTTTAGGTAGATATCCCAGATTAAACATCACTAATTTGACATTTTCTTTTATATAGTTATCAATATTTTGGTGACCATCAAGGATTATTTCAGCGCTTTCAATAAAATTCAGTTCCTCGAGCTTCTTTCTTGTATTCTTAATAGCATCTTCTTGAATATCAAAACCATATACCTTGCCCTTTTGGCCAACTAAACGGCATAAAAATGCAGTATCATTTCCATTTCCCATAGTGCAATCAACTGCTGTATCACCACTTATCAATTTTGCTTGGCATATTCTTTTTGCTATCTCAACAACATTAATAAAAATATTCTTCCTAGCATCAAATTCACTTTTCGTAGAGAATTCGATGCTAGAAATTGAATCTGAACTCACTAAACCACTTCCTTATCTTTGATAAATCCAGTAATAATTCTCAATAGAACGGCCTCTTAAAGATTAGATGTATCAACGATTTGAATTAGGTGATGATCCATATGCCTTAAGTAATCTTCAATTAGCTCGGCTAGCGTCATAGATTTATTATCGCCGATATCACACAGATATAAAAATTTTTCCTCAGGGATCTTTGAAATGACTCTAACGATATGTTTATTCAGAGTAGTCCAAAAACCTACAATTTCAGAAGTTGGTATACTTTGATAATCTTGAATCGAAACCCAGTTGTTTTGATTATAAGGCACGACTATATACGGTTGCTTTTCAGACTGGATTGTGATAAACCGATACAGGTTATTGGTAGCAGAATCGCATAGATGCCCCAGAGTTTCTTTTTTCGACCACCTGTTTAATAGCTGTGTTGAAAATTCCGGTTCCGAAAACTGTTTAACTCTGATTGGAAGCGCCTCGATTAGATAATTTAGCCTTTCGATAATTTTCTTCATTACCTCACTCCTAGCTATGTTAATATATAAGAAACCATTATCATAAGTTTTCCAGTCCCTTCGACAGAGGTCGACAGTCGACATTGGTGCCAAACCAATCCTATTTACAATTCTAATAGTTCAAAACCAGTATTTGGGTCAACTTTTCTCCGTGCCGATGAATTCTTTAGTTCAAAAATAATAACTTCGCCGATATGCCAAATTGTGACACACTCCCTTGTACAGCCTGTAACTGTGTCTTTTATTACGCCCAAAAGCAGCCCAATACCTACCGCTCGCTTGTTCCCAACAGTTCTGTAACCATCGCGCGCGGCTTCTTAGCAGTGCCATCCTCCTGCCCTACCACAACCTTACTGTTTGTGTCAACACCGCGAAGAAAGTGCAAAATTGCAGAGTCAATTTGGTGATCCTTGGCAAATTTCTCAATGGTATCTGGTACTTTATCGCCATGTTCTAGTCTTAAGATGAAAATTCTACCCAAGTTTGCTTCTGAATACTTCATTATTCTCTTATCCACTAGATATTTCTTCCTACAATTCAACATCAGTAGATTATTTCCTTCCAAAACATTTGAAATAACCCCAAGTAAAACACTGCAACACAGAGTCCCTACCACGGACTTGATGACAGTATTGAGCGCCAGAAGATTCTCTGTTCAGCAATACCTGAGACCAATACAATTAGTTCGAATTCCTCCTAATTTGTCACCCTTAATAGCAACAATGTCAGTCATTACCCAGTTATAAGCATTCCTACAGCCAGTGCCACCCTCGCACTGAATTCCAGCCCATTGTGCTGTTGTATTATAGCGATAAAGAACAACAACCATCTTAGTTCACCTCCTTCGACTATTCAAATAGAACGTTCCCGAAACAAAAAGCAGCCAACTTCTGTCAACTGCTTTGATTTGGAAAAAGTATCACAAATTTATAGCCTGGGTACAAGAAGTGGAGTCGTAATGACGTTTAATCGCTACAAGTCCCATAGCTCCACGGACAATGAGCCCTGTCATCACCTTCCAGCATTGCAGTTGCTGTCGCCCTTGGCCATGCGCAGTAGTTCCATTGTCTAGCCCCCTGGCTAAGGTTACTACCC
>NZ_AGAF01000203.1 GCF_000224515.1 Desulfosporosinus sp. OT
AAGGCATACGTGGTGGCGTAATGATTCAAATAAGTTTGGCAGTAGTCCAACTGGCCAGTTGCTGCATTTTGCTCGGGTCTATTTTGTTATACCCATAATACGATGTGTCAGGGTTACCTGATCCGACCCCAAAGAAAGACTTGACATGGGGGCGGTGGATGCTACCCTAAATCAAGGGGATGGGGCTTACCCATGAGGAATGCATCCTATTAGCCACACCCCTCGACCCATTGAAGCATCCACCGTGGGGTCCCATGTCAAGTCTTACCTCAGAGTTCTAATAAATGAAGCGAGATTAAATAAGCCTTTGACAATATTTTTTTGATATTTTCCTAAATTAATGGTTGATTTTTATTAGCAGGATTATTCTTATACTGGTGACCATCAGTAGGATAACTGGAAGTTGTGTTTCACCTTAAAGATTGTTGCGTTATATACGAATGATACGACATACTCATTTATTCGATAATGTTGCCCATTTCGTCTTATAGTTATGATTATGACAAATAGCCCCAGCGTTTATAATAAGGACGCTAGGGCTAAGGATTTGTTCATTTACTTACTGATTTTTTGCCGGGACGAGTAATCCATACGTCACAAAGGTAGTTCATAAATATAGCAGATATAAAAAAATCGCTGATTACTGTTTTTGTGTTTTCCATACTTGCCTCCTTGGAATTATTCGCTTCCGTATCGAACGAATGAAGTGGCTCCACTTAACGTTAGCGTACCAACCGCTAATCACATCATTTTAATAATGATAAATCTATTGTGAATTTATCTCCTACTTGATAATATTCGCTATTCATCTCACCACTTTTATCTGGAAGTATAGCTGCATAAGGCGTGAGAGTTAATGATGTTGCATTCTCATTAAGATTTCCATCTATATTTTCTACTTTAAATAACGCTTCCTCCTTGCCTCCGCGAGACATATAAAATTCAACTTTATTACCTAAATTATCAATTCCTCTTAAAGCCACAACATACGTCGGATTTCTTTTAGAATTAGATATGGAAGCGTAAATTTCTTGTCCTAGTGAGTTATCAGTATACTTCGTCAAAGTATATTCTTCACCATTTTCAAGAGTAAATTTATGATTAAGCAATAGTTCCTTAGTATCTGTTTTTAATTGATTGCCATTAGTTCTAAATTCAAAGTCCCATGATCCCTTTATGGCGTCATTACCACCCATCAGTTCAATTTGTGAACATAATATTTTTATATCTAAATCTCCATTTAGGTCTACTTTGTCTAGAGAATAAGTCATTACTGCTTCGGTAGTATAGTCATCAATATTATGAGCACTTCCACTAGCTCCAGTACTTGCTTGTTTTCCATTAATATAGACTTTATTAGAAGCATGCCAGGACCCCATTGCTTCTAACTTTTTGCTAGAGTTTATGTTGTATGAGACTGTTAGCTCACTTCCATTTAATACAACCTCATTTAACTTAACTGTTATTGAGTTATCAGTTACCTCTTTGTTTATCACAGTCTTATATTCGTCCAAATTCCTTTGCAATCCTAATAAATTAGATATATTACTGCTAATCGTATTACTTATGTTTTTTACGTTTGATGCGAAGCTTGGGGAAGCAAACCCTATAGACGTTAGGACACAGAATGCTAAAATAGCTGCAACCGTCCCGAGTCGGAACAATCTAGTATGGTATTTCTTTCTTTTTGGTAGTGCCTTAAACGTACTGGTCATCTTTTGATTTAGTCCGGAGGGAAGTAGCATATTTTCTTCAAGTGCCTTACCCTTAATAAATTCGTCAAATGATTTATCGTCCATTATCAACAACCTCCTATTTTTCAGTAATAAGGGTTCGTAGTTTCTCCCTGGACCTAGAAAGCCTTGAAGATACTGTTCCCACAGGTAGTCCAAGAACTTCTGCAATATCCTTTTGGGGCAGACCCTCATAATAGAAGAGAAATATAACAATTCTTAAATCAGGATCCAATGACTGAACAACACTGAATAGTTCGAGGTTTTCATACTGGTTGTTTGGGGATGCAGATTCTAACTCGCCCAAATTGACTGTTTTTTTATTGGCTCTCAATATGTAATTGCACTCATTAACCAGGATTTTAATCAACCAGGTTTTAAAGTAAAGGTCGCTTCTTAGGCTTACTAATTTCTTATAAGCCTTTATAATCGTTTCTTGGGCTGCATCTTCGATGTCAGATTCGCACTTCAAAATTCCCCTTGCGACACGATATAGCGAAACAGAGTGCTTTCTAACGAGTCTTTCAAAAGCAACTTTATCTCCCTTTTTCGCCAAAACAACGTCGCTAAGTTCCCCGACACTTGAGACACTGACATTTGAGGTCCCTAACCCTGCGTCCACATATCAACACTTCCTTTCACCTATTAGATGAATAAGAACGGGTAAATCTTCGCTATGTAGAAAATTTATTTTTGCAATCAACTGAGCCACGCGGCATAGCGAAAGCATTAGCAGAGTCAGCTAATGCTTTCGGCAACAATAAATAATTTACCTTTTTGCTCTTCGAAGTCTATATTAAGTAGCTGAAAGTTTATATCTTCATTTTAGTTAAAATTCTCCATTGAGAGTTAATTTACCTGTTTTCGTGTATTAATAACATCTGGCCTTTCTAGCTGTTTTCAATACAACACCAAAGTCCGTTTTCCTCTCACTCACTTTGATTTACTATGATGTTTGTTGTGGAAACTAAACATTTCTTAGCATGTGCAGGGAGACTAAAGCTACCTACTTTTTATGAATTTCCAGCTTAACATTAT
>NZ_AGAF01000202.1 GCF_000224515.1 Desulfosporosinus sp. OT
CGATAAATACTTGATGGGTAAAAGCGTGATTAAATAGGAGTGTTTAGGCGGATTAAATCAGTTCATAAATCGAAAAAGGTCCAACTATTGACGATGTATCCCTCAGACTTAGGTTTGAGGGATATTTTTTTGGGTAGTCAGAGCAGATGAAATTGCCCTCAACGTGAAAGGGCTCTGAGTTTGGAACGATTTCAATAGAAACACATACCATGAATCAAATGGTTTACATGATCTTAGATTCATTTTGAAGAATCTACTTTCTTTATAACCAATTTATCTATCAGTTGAAATATGACTAAGGGGGAAATCCAGTGAAAAAAGCTGTTGTATTCTTTACTTCTAACGATTTTTCAGTAGCACTAGCATTAGCCAATCAACTTGGTTGGGTAGCAATGTTCTGTCGTTACGGTTTGTCAAAGGTTCATCCTAGAGCAATGGCAGCAGAGCAAGTATTCACAATAGGAGGTCCGAAACTTGGGCATCCAAATGAGGTTTATATGTCGGATTTTCAAGCACTGGATACATTGGATGATGTAAGCAAGGTGACGCTGCGTTAAACAAAACGGGCCTATTTTGGCGCGCTGTTAATTCAAATGGGTATCTATTAAATTATTTTCAGAGTTATACTTTGGAAAATAATTATGAGAATTTGATTTCAACAGTTGTTCGGTAGTTTGTATTGTTGACTTTAGAGAATCATTGATAGGCTGGGAATCAAAAATAGAATCATCCCCGATATGACTTGCTACAACAGTTGTAACCATTCCATAAGCCGCATTGCATAGAACATAAGATAGATTACTTGCAGCATCTTTTGGTTTAACCTTATTAGTAGAGAAACCACTCATTAATGCGCCAACAATAGACCCGTATGTCACTCCATAAAACGCGCCCTTTGCAATATAATGATCTCTTCCGTTTTTTGACAACAGATTTACTTTTATTATACCTCCTAGCATACTTAAACCAGCATCCATCATTCCACCTAAAACATTGCCTTTCCAACTAGTCGCTTCTCTACGAGAATTAACCCAAACCCCAGCTGCAGTTTCTCGATAGGATCGTTTAGATATTTTGTTGCGCAAAGAAACCTCATCAATAACAGTTTTTACAACTGAACCGCAAAGACCTGAAACAATTCCTAAAATATGTCTATCTTTGATTTTTTTCATATATACACTCCTATGTTCCTAGTTTAAGAGCTACCAGGAAGATATTGGTTAATTCTTTACATGCTCTTAGATCTAAACAAAAAGAGACTCTACAGGAGTATTTGATTCTATCAATTATACGGATGGTACCAAAAAGAGGGATAATCTTTGTTATCCCTCTTTTGAGCGTCATATTAAATTCTGGTGCCGCTTTTTAGGTGCTCTTCCGCAAATTGAATCATCCGCTTGGTCATTTGGCCACCTACAGAACCATTTTCGCGACTTGTGCGGTCACCGCCGAGTTGAAGACCCATTTCGCTAGCTACCTCATACTTGAATTGATCCAATTGCTGTGAAGCCCCCTGAGCTGCTGGTGTATTAGTGTTTCTTTCTCCTGACATGATAGTTACCTCCTCTATTGTTGTGATAAAGTTTCTATTTGGAAATGTTCGTTGAACTTATTTTATCCAGATAACGATCTTTAACACTGGTAACTTTTTAATAAAATGGTACAGATATCATGCACATATTATATCGAACCAAGGTCTTAATGAAGTTAAAATGGATTGAGAATTGAAGAAAATCTGTCATAAAAGGCTTTCTTAAAGAATAATTAAATTAAAGAATAATTCAATTAGGGAAGGATTTTCCATAGTTATAATCGAAATGTATTATAAAATATGATTCGTTAATAAAATATTTAGAGGTGAAGGCAATAAGCTGATCATAAGTGATACGAACGGAGTATATGTTGAAGGGTTGAAAAATAGGGCTTTTCTTCTTCAATAAGACTCATCCTCAAGTCGTGACTGTAAGATTCTGGTTGTCGACAAAGGTCAGCTAACTACGAGAATAAGTTTAATGTGACGGAGGAACGCAATATTGATTGCAGCAAAATTCTGTAGTATTAAAGATTGGGAAAACTTTGTAGATCTAAAAAGAGAATTGATAGAATTAAAGACTCAACGACTTAACTTAGGAAAAATGGTCGAGGATATAACAAAGAAGCTGAAAAAGGAGGTTGAGAAAAAAGAAAGACTAGAGTTAGAAATAGCTAAACTAGAACGTCTTCACATTATCGGCCAATTGGCAGCTGGTCTTGGACACGAAGTTCGAAATCCGATGACGACAATCAGAGGTTTTCTTCAAATGCTTCAGAGTAAAACTGAATTGTTTACATACAAACACTATTTCGAATTAATGATCGAGGAACTGGATAGAGCGAACACGATAATTACAGATTATCTAGCTCTTGCTAAGGATAAACCGGCAGAGATGAAACGACAATGTTTAAACAAGTTGTTAGAGAATCTTTTTCCATTACTGGTGGCAGATGCCTATAGCCAGGGTAAAAAATGTAACTTTGAACCTGAAGATATAGTTGAACTTGATCTTGATTCGAATGAAATTACCCAACTGATATTAAACTTAGCCCGAAATGGTCTGGAAGCTATGACCCAAGATGGGAGCCTAACTATTAAAACATTTATGGATGGGCAAAGCGTAATCTTAAGCGTAAAGGATGAAGGTAAGGGAATCGACCAAGAGCATCTAGAGAAACTTGGAACTCCATTTTTCACGACGAAAGAAAATGGTACAGGCTTGGGCCTACCAATGTGTTTCAGAATTGCCAATAAACATAACGCCCAGATAAAAATTGAAACTAAACTTGATGGAACTACGTTTTTAGTTCGATTTCCCCCGCGAAAATCTGACCCTTTAAATGAGTCTTGAGAACCGCAATCAGAATACGCAGTTTGAGTGAATATTATGGTTCTTCATAAACACGGAATGACTCAATGAGACGATGAGTCATTCCGTGTTTAATTCTTGTCTTTAGGCACAACGCACCTATCACAATATAGTTGACTTTGTCAATTAAATATTGATATAATTACCTCTAAATAACGTTAGCAAGCTAATTATTGAGGAGGTTTATCTTGAATTCCAGATTTACGCAGTTAATACATATTATTAGAAGATTCAATCGGTTCTATACCAATATACTAGGGTTACTAGACAAGCATATGCTGGATAGTGAATTTTCACTTGCAGAAGTCCGAGTTTTATACGATATTGGACATATGGAGATTTGCACCGCTAAAAGGTTAATCGAAGAGCTAAGAATTGACCCAGGTTATCTAAGTAGAATTATAAAACGTTTTGAGAAGGCAAATCTTATATTCAGAGTACAGTGTGCAGAGGATGGACGTTCACACTACCTTTATTTAACGGATAAAGGAAAAAATACCCTTTCGAAACTGGACGACTTATCCAATGGTCAAATCTATCAGATGATCAGTAGCCTACCAGAACAGGATCAAATGAACGTGGTGGAGAGCATGAGAACCATTGAAAATGCTTTTTTAAGAAAACCTGTGCAAGCTCGTGAAAAGGTTACAATCCGATACGATCTGAGGCCAGGAGATGTAGGCTATTTAATTCACTTACATGGTTGGATTTATGCCCAGGAATGTGGATATAACCATGCGTTTGAAGGCTATGTTTGCAAGACCTTTTATAATCTTTTGGAAAACTATAGTCCGGAAAAGGATAGGTTATGGTTTGCAGAAGTGAATGGAAAAATGATTGGTGCTATAGCTATCGTCGGACATTCAGCGATACAGGCTCAGTTAAGATGGTTCATCCTCCATCCTGTATTCAGAGGGGACGGCCTTGGAACAAAGTTGCTGAATAAAGCTATAAAATACTGCAAGGAGAAAGGATATCACCAGGTATTTCTGGAGACTACAGAAGACCAAGAAACTGCCATAAAAATGTACGTAAAAGCTGGCTTTGTGAAAGTCAGGGAGCAAGAAAACAAGGCGTGGGGCAAAGACTTAGCTGAACAGACGTATGAATTAAATTTGACGTAATTCCTATCTTATCACGGGAGGGTATGGGGTTGTTAGGAATAGGAGGAATATGGTGAACGGAAAATTTAAAATCATAACGGCTATGCTCATCTTTGGAAGTATTGGGGCTTTCGTTAAGAATATTAATCTCTCCTCAAGTGAAATAGCCTTACTGAGGGGAGTTATAGGCAGCTTATTTCTGATTTGTGTCATTCTGTTTGGTAGGAGAAAGCCTTCTTTTAAATCCCTGAAACAGAATTTAGTACTTCTAATATTATCAGGTTCTGCGATTGGATTTAATTGGATACTTTTGTTCCAGTCGTATAAGTACACGACGATATCCAATGCTACTTTAAGTTATTACTTCGCGCCAATATTTGTAATTGTATTGGCGCCCTTAGTTCTTAAAGAAAAACTGACCCCTGTGAAGGTAGGGTGTATTGTTACAGCAATGATTGGCTTATTTCTGGTTGTTAACATCGGAGTTGGTGGAACAAGTAGCTCGACTAATAACATTGTCGGTATACTATATGGTCTTTCAGCGGCCGTGCTCTATGCCAGTGTGATTCTAATGAATAAATTTATAAGAAATTTGGAAGGTTTTGAAACAACTTTAGTTCAATTAATAGTAGCTGCTATAGTACTTTCACCTTATGTTTTTATAAAAGACCATATGGATTTTTCAGGTTTGAACTCACCTGCTTCTATTATTAATATTTTAATACTGGGTATTATTCATACTGGTATTGCCTACTTTTTATATTTCATATCGGTCAAAGAACTTAATGGACAGACTATAGCTGTTTTAAGCTATATCGATCCAATCTCGGCAGTGATCATTGCAGCGGTGTTTCTGGGAGAGACCATGAGCTTTATGCAAATGATAGGCGGAAGTCTCATCCTTTGTGCTACTTTTTTGAGTGAGAGATTGGGACGTGCTGATTTAAAGCAATGCTCAGATAGGGGTGGATATTCTGGATAGCTCAGGAGTTAAATTATATAAGGCATAATGTGAAATTTATAGTTTAAAAGGTAGGAAAACAAGAGAATGATGGGTATTTATAAGTGTTATTTTAACAAATATAAAGTTTTATTTTTCATAGCGGTTAGTTGCGTATTTTTTGAAGCAATTTGCGATCTACTGCAGCCAACAATAATGGCGCGTATTATTGACGAAGGTGTGAAAAATAGTCAGGTAGAAACTGTAATAAAACTAGGTCTGTTGATGCTTATGATAACAGCCTTCGGGGCGTGCTTCGCAGCTACCCGGAATATCTTATCAAGCAAGGTATCTCAAAACTTTGGTGCGGATTTAAGATATGACTTATTTACAAAGATTATGAATTTTTCCGAAATCAGTGCAGATAAAATTGAGAGCGGTTCGTTGATAACCCGGATGACAAACGACACCTCTCAGGTAATACAATTCATCAACAGTATGATGAGAATTTTTTTTAAAGCACCTGTTATCTGCCTAGGCAGTATCATCCTGGCAGTCATGTTAAGCCCCCAGCTGAGCATAATTCTGTTTTTTGTTGTGGCAATCGTTGCGACGTTCATTGTGATTAGCATGAAAATGAGCTACATACGCTTTTCAAGAGTGCAGTATGCCATTGATAAAGTCAATACGGTTGTTCAGGAATACCTCATGGGAATCAGACTGGTAAAAGCGTTTGGACGCTATGAAGATGAAAAAGGGAAGTTCGATCGTGCCAATACGGATTTATCTAAAAAAAGTGTGTCTTCCCAGCTTATTATTGCGTACTTTTCCCCCCTGATGTCTCTGACCGTCAGTATAGGAATTGCTACGATCCTTTATCTGGGAAGTATTCTTTTCGGGAAGGGAGATATTGAAGTTGGCAAGATCGCAGCGTTCATTAATTATATGGCGCAGATTTTAGTTTCTCTTATCATGATAACCAATGTATTCAATACTTTTGTCAGGACTAAAGCATCGACTGAAAGAGTCAATCAAGTGTTAAACAGTGAAGGGGATTTTAAAGGATCTGGACAAAAGATAAACTATGACTACGGAGAACTCCTATTTGACGACGTCACTTTTGCCTATTCGAACGGAAGTGGTATACCAACGTTAAGAAATCTTACCTTTCAGGTTAAGCGAGGAGAAACGCTGGCGGTTATCGGTCCCACCGGTTCGGGAAAATCAACGCTTGCTTGGTTGTGCCTACGTTTTTATGATGTTGTAAAAGGTTCAATTTATCTAAACGGTAGGGATATTAAAACACTTGATTGCAAGACATTGAGAGAAAATATTGCCTTAGCTCCGCAAAAGAGCATGCTGTTTAAAGGGACTGTCTTTGAGAATATAGCTTGGGGCAATCCGAATGCCTCAAAAGAGGAGGTCATTCATGCGGCTCGGGCAGCTCAAGCTGATGAATTTATTCAAAATATACCGGATCAATATGGTAGTATTATTGGCCAGAGCGGGGTAAACCTTTCGGGTGGTCAAAAGCAACGTATTTCCATAGCCAGGGCGTTGGTCAAAAAATCGCCACTATTGATTTTGGACGATTGCACAAGCGCCCTTGACGCAGTGACAGAAGCGAAGGTTAGACACTCTTTAAAAACAGTTAATACTGATAAAACGATAGTGATGATAACGCAAAGGATAGGAACTGCCATGTTCGCTGATAAAATCCTCGTGCTCGACAATGGTGTGAATGTCGGATTTGGTAGCCACGATGAGTTGCTGCATTCTTGTAAAACCTATAAGGAAATTTTTGACTCACAAATTGGCGATGACTTGAATAGAGGTAAAACATATGGCTGAAAATAATAAGGTTAGAACTGTTGCCAACATGCCTAAACTGGGAAGGCTGGGCGGTGGAGCTCAGCGCTTTGCCCCAAGCGCAAAGCCAAAGAATACCAAAGAAACTCTGCTCAGATTAATGAAGATTTTTATGATCTGGCGCAAATCTATTCTAATGGCGGTTTTATTGACAATTTTATCCTCTACAGCTTCTCTTTTCACACCATTTTTATTGGGTAAAGCAATCAATACCTTCAACATTAAGACAAGCTCAATTGATACGTCTCTTTTGACTCTCATAATTTTCGCGCTTGTCGTATGCTACTTGGCGAGCTGGATTATTGACACGTTAAACGGTATGATGATGACCCAGGTCACCCAAAAACTAGTAAAGCATATTAGATTTGAGTTCTTTTCCAAGCTGCAGAAGATCCCATTGGAGCTTTATGACACAAGAGCGCACGGCGATACAATGAGCAGGATAACCAATGATGTCGATAATATCAGTAGTACTATTTCGCAGACCACAACTCAGCTCATAGCTAGCATTTTTACAATTTCGGGATCCTTTATCATGATGCTGATCTTAAGCCCCTTATTAACACTTGTTGCCATAGTGTCTATACCGCTTTTTTTGTTGTTGACAAAAACGATTGCCCGGCGCAGTCGAAAATACTTCATCGGGCAACAGCAAAAGCTGGGTGCCTTAAACGGAGTAATTGAAGAGAACATTGTCGGACTTAAAATGGTTAAAGCGTTCAACCGACAACAAACTGTTTTAGACGATTTTAACTCTATCAACCGTGAGCTTTGCAGTTATTCCACCAAGGCCCAGATCTGGTCTGGTTTTATGATGCCGTTTATGAATGTAATCAATAATATAAGCTTTGCTTTTATAGCGTGTGCCGGAGGAATATTATCGGTAAAGGGGATAATAACCATTGGGGTAGTAGTAAGCTTTCTTACCTATTCGAAACAATTCGGGATGCCGTTAAATAATTTAGCCGGGATGTTTAATAACATTCAGTCGGCTCTGGCTGGGGCGGAAAGAGTTTTCGAAATTATGGATGAAGAGGAAGAGGCTGCGGATAATCCTGGCGTAAAAGAGTTGGTTAGCCCTAAAGGAGAAGTCGAGTTTTGCAATGTCTCGTTTTCCTATAGTACGGGCAGAGCTGTCTTAAACAATGTAAGTTTTAAAGTTAACCCTGGTGAAGTGATTGCTTTGGTCGGTGAAACCGGAGCTGGGAAAACAACCCTTGTAAACCTTCTGACCCGTTTTTATGATTTGAATCAAGGGAAAATTCTGATTGACAATACAGATATAATGGACATTTCCAGACAAAGTCTGAGAAGTTGTTTTTCTGTTGTTTTGCAGGACACCTGTCTTTTTACGGGCACTATATACGATAATATCAGATATTCAAGACCAAGTGCCTCAGATATGGAAGTCAAAGAGGCAGCGAGACTGGCACATGCGGATGAGTTTATATCCCGCTTGCCGAAGGGCTACAGCACGATTGTAACCGGCAGCACTGACAACCTCAGTCAGGGACAGAGGCAATTGCTAGCCATTGCCCGAGCAATTCTGTGCAATGCTCCAATTTTAATTCTGGACGAAGCCACAAGCAGCGTTGATACAAAAACCGAAAAAGAAATTCAGCACGCCTTGCTGACTCTTATGAAAAATCACACCAGTTTTTTAATCGCGCACCGTCTTTCTACAATTCGCGATGCAGATAAAATAATGGTCATTGGCGGTGGGGAGATATTGGAGAGTGGGACTCATGATCAGCTCATGAAGAACCAAGGTGCGTATTATAAAATGGTTATAAGTCAGATGAGTTGAGGCTAAACATTTTGCTGGTGGGTATGCTTCTTAGCTACGGTAGTAATAATTATCAGCACAATTAATAATCCTGACACTGCGCCACAGATTGAAATGCCCATACCAGCTCCGAGTTTTTCCATGATGCTACCGGCAAATAGGTTTCCTATGGGGGTAGACCCTAAAAATGCGAACGAATAAACGCTCATTACCCTGCCTCGGAATTGTTCGCTGGAATTAATTTGGAGTGTTGAATTTGCGGTTGTCATAAATAAAATGTTAAAGAATCCGATAATCGTAAATGTAATAGCGGCTAAGGATAAGCTGTGAATTGGCTCAACTACCACAAGTAGCGCTGAAACAATGAAGGCGCTGCCAAAAAGCAGCGACATTTTAGGATTTCCTTTAGCCCAGGAGGCTACCAGAAGCGCTCCGACAAACGAACCAGCACCGGTAGCAGATAAGAGAAAACCATAGCCTTTTACGCCTTGGTTCAGGACTTCGGAGGCATATAAAGGGATAATGATATTAAAATTCATAACAAATGTACCCACTGCCAACGTACATAAGACGGCACTAAGCAGGGGAGGAGACTGCTTGATATACTTTAAGCCTTCAAATATCTCGGCAAATATCTTCTTCTGAATTTTTATAGTTGCGTGAGGTTTCGTCTTAATTGAATAGAGGCCAAAAATTACGGGAATGAAGCTAATTCCATTTAGGAAAAACAGAGGTCCTGCGCCATACTCGTCCATTAAAACTGCGGCAATTGCTGGGCCGATCATTCTGGCTACATTAAAGATGGCCGAGTTAAGACCGATGGCACTTCTGAGGTCTTTTCTCTCGACTAATTCCGGTATGAAAGATTGTCTGGTGGGCTGATCAAGCGTGTTAACAAGCCCCAGGAGCACAGCCAGGATAAGTACATTCCAATAGGTGACATGCCCAGACCAAACCAGGAAAGCCAAAATGAATGCTTGGAGCATTAGGCTTATTTGGGTAAGAATAATTAGGTTTTTCTTAGGGTAGCGATCAATGAATACTCCTGCAAACAGGGATAAGCACATGACTGGACCAAATTGGGCAACACCAAGTAAACCCAATAGAAGCGCAGATTTAGTCAATGTATAGACTAGCCATTGTTGAGCAGTAGCCTGTATCCAGGTGCCAATCATGGAAATGCATTGGCCGAACCAATAGTAGCGAAAATTACGCTGGGTTAAGGCAGGGTATGTCTCTTTTAGCTTAGCTATTATCATTTACATACATCTCACTTCTAAAGTACTTTAGTTCTTGGTCAAATGTCTTCGAATCATTCCGGATTTTTCAAGGCGATCAGATTATTTATTTACTCAACTTTCGCACCGCAGTTGTGCGAATAAAGCCTTGATATAACTGGGCAATGCACTGATCCAGTTGTGTAGTTGACTAAGCGATTCTTTGTTTTTGGGTTTATTCGGTAATAGATCGAGTACAAATGTCATCAATTGGCGCAATGCTGTTTTTAAGTCTAAATCCATTACTTCATCTGCAAAAAGGTAAAACAATCCTCCTAGCGAGCGTTCGTCGTTATTTTGTCTACGTTCCCACTCAAGGATGAGATAACGAGTAAAGACTATTGTCGTGTGGCTAATCATCATATCGAATGACCGTCCCTGGAATTCGGTACCCAGCTTTAAGTGTGATTTAGCCACCTTGAA
>NZ_AGAF01000201.1 GCF_000224515.1 Desulfosporosinus sp. OT
ATTAATTGATCAGCCGACCTCCCACAGCACCGTACGTACCGTTCGGTATACGGCGCTTCCAAAGTTTACACGTTATTTCGCAGAATAACATTCACTAAAACTAAGGTATCCGATCCGTTTGAATCGCTCGTTGGATAGAGCTTTCGTCAAAATAGGGCTATGGGCTACACGCCAATAGCCTTTTCTTGTGTTTGCCCACATCCATGCTTGTTCCTTGCTAATACCTGCTTTCTTCAGGTTTTCAAACCGTGTTCGGA
>NZ_AGAF01000200.1 GCF_000224515.1 Desulfosporosinus sp. OT
ACATATTACCAAACAGTTTTTCAATAGCTGAAGATTAAATGGTGGAGGTTAGCGGGATCGAACCGCTGACCCCCTGCTTGCAAGGCAGGTGCTCTCCCAGCTGAGCTAAACCCCCGTTTTCAGATATCGAAGTGTTGTAATGGTGGGCCTGGGTGGACTCGAACCATCGACCTCACGCTTATCAGGCGTGCGCTCTAACCAGCTGAGCTACAGGCCCATTCCGCTGTGCGAAATGCAAGGCTTATATGAGTTTCCATTCATGACCGATTAGACTCAAGTCTCTAATTTGAGAAGCGAATTTATATTTGCGCCTCAAATCTTAACTTTCGAACTTCGGTTCTT
>NZ_AGAF01000199.1 GCF_000224515.1 Desulfosporosinus sp. OT
AGACTTGAAACATGTGCCCAAAGGCTTGAGAGCCTTCACCATATAACCCTCGCACAGCTAACCCCAAACGTGTCAAAGCTCCAAGAACCTGTTGCACTTGATTTGTTATCACTAAACCTGGCAGATGGACCATGACTGATGCTCGAAGTCCCGTACCCACGTTTGTTGGGCAAGCCGTGAGATACCCATGACTTTCTCGGTAGGCAAAATCAAGTTTTGCTTCTAAAGCATCATCCAGAGCTGACGCAAAACGGTGTGTCTCCAAAAGC
Source organism: Desulfosporosinus sp. OT (assembly GCF_000224515.1). Classification (GTDB taxonomy): domain Bacteria; phylum Bacillota; class Desulfitobacteriia; order Desulfitobacteriales; family Desulfitobacteriaceae; genus Desulfosporosinus. The sequence goes on from NZ_AGAF01000199.1 coordinate 270, forward strand.
TGATTTCCAGGTAAAAGTACTTGAACTCTTAAATGATCTTCTTCATTAACCATCACAGCATATCGGTGGTCAGGGGCCAACGCTACACCTCGTGCTCCTGTTGACCCGCCTAAACTTGGGCTGATCAAATGCTTTTCAACAAGCACTTGATGTTCAACATTGTTTAGCTCCGTTAAGGATATATAGAACACTCGCTCTTGATTGACCTCTATATCTTTTAGAACTTGCGAAACGATTTGTTCAACCTGACCAGCACCTTCGGGATCTAGAACATGTGGAAAGGGGAAGTCTTCAAGGTTACGCGCTAGGCGCACTCGACTACTAATGACGACCGGAGAATTCGTTTCTGTCATCCAAGCGCTGTGCCGTAAGAGGAGCTCCTTACGTATCATGTTTTTCTCCTCCTTTTGATTGTTCAATTTGGCGAATCTGATCCCTTACTACAGCAGCCTCCTCAAACGCTTCTTGCTGAATCAAAACTTGAAGCTTCTCTTTTAGCTTTTTCTCTTCCATACGACATTTAATGGCAATACCACGTCTCACCGGAACTTTGCCTACATTTTGACCTCCACCATGAACTCTGCGAAGTAACGGTTCCAGCTGAGCTTCGAAGGTTTCGTAACATGCACTACATCCCAACTTGCCAGCTTGCGTTATTTGGGAAAAGGTTATTCCACATTTCGGACAAGCCATCTCAGATGGCTGTTCTATCGAAGATGGATTAAACCCAAAAAGGGCTTGTAAAAACTCTGGCACAATAGCGGGATGAACAATGAAACTTACTTCATGTGTTTGTTTAGCACAGATTTCGCAAAGATAAAGCTCATGGGTCTGTCCGTTCTCTATTTTAGATAACTGTACTTTTGCCTCCCGCTGTTGGCAACGTTGACACAGCATGCTAAATCCTCCTTTATAACAAGTCATCTCGACTCAACGTTGTTAAAATGGTCTTCATAAGACGTGCGCGAAGAACGTCCCAGTCTCTAAATTCTCCCCCCAAAGCGTCCTTAGAAAGTACGCTTTTGATCAACGCCGCTTCCCGTGCCGTTACCAAGTCTTCATCCACTAGCCTCTCGACAAGGCCATATGATCGGTCACGGGAAAGCTGTTCTCCAATTAATTGCCGCATAACCTGTTGATACTCGCCTTCGAGGCCCAACCCTAGTCTAATAATACGCAGATACCCACCGCCTCCCCGGCGACTTTCCACTAAATAGCCCCGTTCAATTGTAAAACGAGTATCTAGTACGTAGTTGATCTGAGACGGAACACAGGAAAACTCACCTGCCAGCTCACTGCGTTGTAGGATAATATACCCTTCCGACGTTTGTTCCAAAATCCGTTTCAAGTATTCTTCAATGCGATCCGCTAGGTTTCCCATTGTTGTGTACTCCTTGTTTACATAATCTTTCTAAAATGACCTCCCAATAATCATTGACCTTTCCTGACCTTCTATCTCTATGATATCCAAATTCCTAAGATTTTGCAAAGGATTTTTTAAAAAAATAAATTTTAGAAGGGGCAAGTCTTCTTGACTTGCCCCTTCCTAGGTTATACCAAAAAATCATATTTAAAACCTATTTTGAAAATAAGACAAAGTAAAACCACGAGGATAGAGTTAGAAGAGCAACACTCCCTAACAACCAAATAACAGGCTGTCCTTCGAACCGCTTTGAGCTATACTTTTCTTTCTTTGGTAGATAATGCTCCATTTGTTCAGGTTGTAACGGAACCGAGTGTTTTTCAGGGGATTCTTCATCCAACCTTTGGAACCCTGTTCTAGAGGAAGTAGCACGAGAGGCTACATCGCTCCATTGCAATGAGCCTTTCAGCATTTGTTTAAGTTCTTCAGGACTGAGCCAAACATTGGTTTGTTTCATAAGTTCAGGCGCCTCCACGTATCTATCAATCCTTGGTTCTACTAGTCAAAATATCAGGGCAACGAGGCGGCCGCCTTTGCAAGGCTCATCACCAGCCAAGTTCTCTTTAACTGAGCTTCATTCTGCCCGGATTTTTACAAAGTGAAAAATATTATCGCTAATGTTATTCGCGACCTACAGAAAAAATCCCTGCCGCTGGGGCAGGGACGTTTATCCAAATGTCTATTAAAATCCTTCTAAAGTTACGATGAATCTCACTCAGACAATAATTCATCCGTTGTTGCGACTTTTTATCTTGTAATTCAAGACAAAAACATTTATTACTTGATGATAAGTACAGGGCAACTCGCTCGCTGCAATACCCGCTGACTTACACTTCCCAGGACCGAACCGGTAATTGCTCCGTAACCATGACTTCCCATAACAATTAAATCAATATCGTCCTTCTTAATTTGTTCAATAATAACAGTGACAGGATGACCAGATTCTACCCTTTTGTTGATAACAACCTGCTCGCAGTCAATTCCTGTCAGAGTTGCTTCTAAAGCCAATTCTCCATTTTGATCAAGTTGCTCTTGCGTCACGGTAATACCATAAGAGATTGTATACCCCCAATAGGCCTGTGGCGTATAACTAACATGGAGAAGTACCACTTCGGCTTGAATAGATTGGGCCAGTTCAACTGCAGCTTTCAAAGCGCGACGCGAGTATTCCGAAGCGTCTGTAGGGACGAGTATCTTTTTAAACAATCTTATCACTCCCTATTACTTTTTATGTTAGATCGACCACTTCTATATTATCCTATTTGAACAATGTCCTCAACAATCTTTCCATTCTGAGACGCTCTTAAAGCACGGCCAATTCTCGGGGGCTTACCGACAAATACCTTGCGCCTATTTCGGCTTCAATCACGACTGTATCTTCGATCCCTACAACTCCAACACCTGGGAAAACAAATTTAGGTTCAATCGCTACTACCATTCCAGCTTTCAGCACTTCTTTAGACCCCTTACTGATCGTCGGCAACTCATCCAATTCAAGTCCAACCCCATGTCCGACAAAACGAACCTGTCCTGTACGATAACCCATAAAGTTGTCCTCATAAGGGGTATTCTCACGAACCCACGTTAGAATTTCCTCATAGATTTCACCAGCCACCCTCCCCGGAACTAAGGCACAGCGAATTCTTTCTTCGACCAGCCTTGCCGCCTCGTAGGCTTTAATTAAATTCTCCGCTAATGGACCGAGACTTAAGATTCGGGTTTGGTCAATCTGATAGCCATCCACAACTGTCACCATATCCACGATGATCGGTTCACACGTTTGAATTTGAGCCATTGTTGCGCCATTTGGGTGAGCTATGGAAATTCCTTGACCGGTGACAGGCCCATCGAAACAGCTGGGCACTGCAGCCCGAGCTCCCGAAGTGATGACGCAGAAATGAAATTCAGAGTCAAAGCCACGCATTCGAACATAACCACCGTGCCCTAGTGACCGCGCCTTCCCTTCAACTAAGCCCTCTAACTCAACCTCGGTCATTCCCGGATGAAGAACTTCCTTAGCATACTCCAAAACCTGGGCATGGATTTGGGCACTTTTTTCCAGACGAGCTAATTCCCATTCGGACTTTACCGCACGCAGCAAACGAACCTCAGAGGAAATATCCACCAACGAAGCGTCTGGAAATGTTTTGCGATAGCGCCCAAACTGATTAACTGGGAGAACATCTAGTTCTAGACCCAATTTTTCCGGTAAGGGAAGCCCTGCTTCCTGGATATGGTTCGGAATCTTTGACATCCCCTTTAACTGAATGACCTCCCAAGAGCTTTCTTGCTGAGCTCTACCAAAATCCCGATAGGCAAGAACAATCGGCTCCCCTTCCCGTGGAACATAAATATGAACATTTTGGGCTGTTCCTGTATAATACAAGGTATCCGCCCGCTGGACCAACAGTGCCCCGTCAATTCCTTTTTTCTGCAAACTATCTTGTAAATTGCTTACACGCTCTTGCAATTCTGTTATGGGTACTTTCATTTTCTTTCCTCCCTCCCATATATTATTTAATATTCAGAATTTTAATTTTATAAATATTATGTTCAGATTTCCTTAACTTTGCAAGTTTATTTTAGTTAAGGGGTTTTCTTAACGCTCTAGGCGCCTTAAAATAACAATCACGTTATGAATAATCTAAAAAAGAGCCGAGTAGAAATATAATCCTCCTCGGCTCTCCCTCTTAATACTTTTCTGGCAATTCCTCAAAATATCCTTGCGGATGTGCACAAGCTGGGCAACTTCCAGGTGCTTCGGGACCTTCATGAATGTAACCACAATTTGAACATTTCCATACGGTCGGATTATCCTTTTTAAAGAGTGTTCCATTTTCAATCCCATCGGCATAATGCTCAAACCGAGTCATATGGTGTTTTTCAACTTCGGCAATCTTTTGAAAGGCTTTCGCAATGTCAGCAAAGCCTTCTTTTTCTGCTATTGCACCAAATGTTGTATAAATTTCAGCCCACTCTTCTCTTTCTCCTGCTGCAGCTGCCCTTAGATTGGTGAGAGTGTCTTTATAAACTAGTGGATAGTCTGCATCGACATGCATGACCTGGGTCTCCTCCTGATTATGAGCAACCAAGAGTTTGTAGAACACTTGGGCGTGTTCTCGTTCGTTTGCTGCCGTTGCCTCAAAAACAGATTGTATATGTTGATATCCTTCATTCTTAGCAACACCAGCAAAAAAGGAATAACGATTGCGCGCTTGGGACTCCCCAGCGAAGGCTTTGCTGAGATTTCTAAATGTTTCTGTTTCGTGGAATTTCATAAATTCACTCTCCTTT
>NZ_AGAF01000198.1 GCF_000224515.1 Desulfosporosinus sp. OT
ACCTAGTATGGCGTATAACGTCCTGGGTGTTACCGTAGCGTCCCAACCACATTCATATTAACTAAGTTACGGTAACACCTTGTTATACGTCGTGTGGCAAAAGCAAACATGCAAATTCTTTTTACATTAGTCTTATGGGAAAACTGATAAAGTAGATTCCAATAGCTAAGGTCAAGATATTTATTGCTAGGATGATAGAAGTATATTTAATATTCCAGACCCAGAAATAGCGTAAAAATATTAAAAGTACTACGTTTACTACATTAATTACTATAGCAACAATTATCAGTTGTACATGAATAAATCTTAAACCCCCACCAACCATAAAAATCTCAGGATAAAATCTTGCAATTAAACCAAAAACCCAGTAAATCGTTGTAAGAAAAATAACAATGTAATGGATTTTGAATCTAAACATAGCTTTAGGAATATCCATATGGGTTCCCTCTCTCATCCTCGATATTAGGTATAAACACGGAATTATCTTTACACAAATTATATGACTTATGAGAGCATCTTAATATCAAATTAATATACGACCCAACATGACGTATAACGGACGGGTGTTACCGAAGCGTCCCAACCACATTCATCATCCTCTAGTTTCGGTAACATTGTGTTATCTGCCGTGTGGCACCCGTTAGCTAGGTTGCCACGGACGGCAACCGACCCTAAACCCTATATTACTTCCTTTTCTCGCTTGGTAAATCCTTTATATTATGTTATTAATTTCAACGTAATTGTCAAAAACTC
>NZ_AGAF01000197.1 GCF_000224515.1 Desulfosporosinus sp. OT
AGACAGCGCATCTTGGTTCAACCAACCGTAAGCAACTGCGACTTTAGTCACAGGAGCGCCCAGTTCAACCATTTTCTTAGCGATATTTACAGATGTTTCGAAACGGTCAACGCCGCCGAGGGACTCAACAGTAATACCCATACCTTTTAATTCATCAATGACTCCTTGGCTGATGACTGCCGTTCCACTGGTGACATAAACCTTCGTAACATTAAGTTTTGTGAGTTCAGCTTTTGTATCGGCATTCAGAGTCGCTCCCGCGCCTTGTAAAAGAATCGGAGCGTTTAAGAATGCAGCGAGTGGGCCTGCCGTCAAGGCATCAGAGGCACCATAAGAAGCGGATGAGGCGAGAATTGCTGTGCCGGTATAACCTGTTTGATCCGCAATGGCTACGGCGGTTTGTTCTGCCGTTATACCCGCTAAGCGCGTTGGGACGGTCGTATTTGCAAAGGCGTTAAAGGGTATCATGGTCATTGCCATACCTGCGATTGCTAAGGATGCCAAGGCTTTTTTAGTCTTTTTCATGTTGTGAATATCTCCTCTCAAATTTGAAACTTTTTTTCTTTAAGTCTAGTTTCTTTAAGTCTAGATGATTGGACTTTTCGGTTTTTTCTCTTTCCAGTATAGGACGTTCGCGTGAGTCGTCCTTCACCTCCTTAAGATGTGTCGTGTTTAATGTTTAGACATTGCGCAGTATCTAAAAGTATCCCACCGGATTTCATGAGAGCGTCCCCTCAATCAATGCCAATCCATTTCTCCGGTGGTCGTA
>NZ_AGAF01000196.1 GCF_000224515.1 Desulfosporosinus sp. OT
ATAATGCTCAACGAGTGCGACCACGAGCTGGTAAAGCGAAGGCACCACTTTGTACGTTTTGCAGATGATCTGATGATCTTCTGCAAAAGTAAGAAAGCGGCACAACGGACACTTGATCACATTCTCCCCTATATCGAAGGAAGACTATATTTGAAGGGAAATAAGGAGAAAACGAAGGTCGCGCATGTAAGATATGTCAAGTTTTTAGGATATAGCTTCTACATTAACAAGGGAGAAGGGCGTCTGAGAATCCATCCTAAAAGCATCCAGAAACTTAAGGATAAAATCCGGAAAGTTACTGGGCGTAGCAATGGGATGGAAATTGAAGAGCGTAGAACTAAGCTCAATCAAGTGGTACGGGGCTGGACGAATTACTTCAAACATGCAGATGCTAAGAACCTACTCAATAGCTTGGATGAATGGATGAGAAGCCGCATACGAATGGTAACTTGGAAGCGATGGAAGAAAA